>JACMMM010000718.1 GCA_014379065.1 Saprospiraceae bacterium | reverse complement strand
TTATCCGGACAAAATGGCGACTATGTACTATCCTGCACAGATCAGGGCCTTGTTGGATTTCTGTCGGTGTTTTGCCGTAAAATTGCTGGATTTTGGCTTTCATTTTTTCCAGGAGCGCATCGTGACGGCTTTCGTGTACGATCACATAGTCAGGCGCGATGCAGGTTTGGCCGGCATTCATGAACTTGAGCCAAATAATTTTGGCGGCGGCACTGTCAAGATCAGCAGATTCGTCTACCACCACCGGGCTTTTGCCTCCAAGTTCGAGGGTGATAGAAGCAAGATGTTCGGCGGCAGCGCGCATCACGATTTTACCCACCTGTGGGCTTCCCGTGAAAAAAATATGGTTGAAGGGCAAAGAAAGCAACTCTTGCGCAACAGTGGCATCTCCCTCAAAAATGCTGACTTCGCCAGGTGGAAAACACTCCGACACAATCTGGCGCATTACGGCACTGCTGTTAGGCGTAAACTCAGAAGGTTTCAAAATGACGCAATTGCCCGCTGCGATAGCCGACACGAGTGGGTCGAGCGTGAGGTTGAAAGGGAAATTCCAAGGCGAAAGAACAAGGCAAACGCCTTTGGGCTCATATACAATCTCAGAATGCGAGCGGAAAAGTGTGAGTGAGCTGCCCACCCGTTTTGGGGTCATCCACGATTGCAAATGATGAATGGTGTGCCGGATTTCGTGCAACACCACACCGAGTTCGGTAAGACTGACCTCTGTGGGGCTTTTGCGCAGATCAGCCCATAAAGCGGCTTCAATTTCACTGCGATGACGCAATATAGCGTCTCGTAATCGGCGAAGCTTGGCAATACGTTGCCTAGGGCTGCAACGCGCCACCTCCCAATGGTGCTGTTGCTGAAGGGCAAATACACGGTGGATTTCGGATTTGAGTTCCGGATTGATAATAGGGGCAGTGATCATGGATGACATAGTGTTGGGTTCTGTGGAACGAAGTACAAAAGCCTCGAAAGGTAAAGATCTAAATTCTTGGAAAAGTTTAGGTTTTGCAGCATTTTTTACAATTATTTTATTGTTTGTTTTTGGCGAATTATCGTTGTGTTTATTTCGCCTAATCAATTAATTTTGAACATTAAACCCGAATATATATTTATGCATAAAATTTAACAAAATAAATTTGCACAAGAAATTAGATGCCGTTAACATTGGGTCTTGAAATAATAGTTGGCTTATAAAGGCACGACCTGTGCAACCAGAACCTGTTGCATCGCGTCAATCTTCAAAGCTAAAAACCACAGTTCTTGCATCGTTAACCATTAAAACATTCGCTATTTTATGATGAAAGTAAGTGTGCAATCGATCCATTTTCATGCTGATGCCAAGTTGGTAGAATTTATCGAAAAAAAGATCATGCGGCTCGACCGCTACTTTGAAAAGAACCGTACCGTAGAAGCAGAAGTAAGCCTCAAACTGCAAGAAACAGGCGGAATGGTTCATGAAAAAATAATCGAAGTAAAACTTCTCCTTCCTGGTGGCTGGTTGATTGACAAAAAAACAGGCCGTTCTTTTGAATCGGCCGTCACAGCCTCCACCGACACCCTTAAACGACAACTTTTACGCCACAAAGAAAGAGCAACCACCATACCTCA
>JACMMM010000717.1 GCA_014379065.1 Saprospiraceae bacterium | reverse complement strand
TCAACATTCTCAACGACCTCAACATTCTCACCAATCTCAACAAGTAAAATGATGGGCGAAGGTAGGGCTTTGGGCAGACTTGGTGTAATCTGGACACAAGGGATCGTTTCTATTCACGCAGGCTGAATATCATCAGCATTTTCACCTTCACAGGTTGGTCTTTGAAAATGCCGGGAGACCAATTGGGCATTTCACGAACAGCGACTAAGCATCTTTGTCTGGTCGAGCTACGCACCCATTCTGGAAAAGGGTTGGCTGGTTCAACGGCCTCAATTTTACCGTCTTTTAGCACAGAGAACTTAACAAACAGGGTGTTTTGTGTCTCTTCATTAGGTTTTACGAGCAAATTGCCCAGCTTATTTTGTAAATAGTCGTTCAAAGAAAGCGCTCCACCCGGGAATTCAGGGCTAATATCTGTGACCAGAAATGCGGATTCACCCAGACTATCCACAAAAGGGGAAAGATCAAATTTCTTTGATTCTATAAAATTCCCGGTATGATCCATAAGGGCATCTTGATGATACCAGCTCCTATGCTCCAATTCCCGGATTTGCTTGGTTTTTTCAGGACCCGATTTCATTTCGATGTATTCTCTTGCCGTCATTAATTGCCCTAGGTCTTGAGCATTGGAGACCTTAGGGCTGAAAAATAAAATTGGAATAAGGGTTTGAAATAGAAGGTGTTGCATAGGTTTGAATGCTGAATATTGTTTTTAAAAGTGCAAGCAAAGAAACGAGCATCAGATCGTGAATCGTCTATTAGGGTCAAAACCTACTCACCCACATCCCTACCCGCGCCGCACCCACTTTCCCAAGTAATTTCATACTCTTGAATGTCAATGCTTTCCCGGCCAATGTCGCTTTGTGCAAAAGCACCGAATTCACCGTCCAACGCACCGAAAAATCATAATAACGGCGCGGGTAAGTCCGCCGAAAATCGAGTTCCCGATCCGTGCGCTGTTCCCAAGGCAAGGCTGATCCCGAATAATCGGGACTGCTCGCCTGAACCTCTTCGTAAAGTCCAGTGCCTTTGATCGGATAGGCCACCGTAATGGTGAAAAGGTCGGGGTTGGCGTCCTTCAAATGTCGTACCGTTTCACGGATATCAGCCTCTGTTTCACCTGGATAGCCGAGCATAATAAAGGTGCCAGCCTCTATGCCCGTATGTCGTGCCGACCGGATCATCTCACGCACCTGACCCACATCCACCCGGCGATCCATGGCATCAATGACGCGCTGCGAACCGCTCTCCGCGCCAATCCACACCCGAAAGCAACCGGCTTCTTTCAACACGCTAAGCACTTCTTCGTTCAAACGATCTGCACGGGTAATACACTCGAACTGGACTTTCAGGGCTCGGTTTCTTAACGCGTCTCGGAATTCGTTGAGCCATTTGTGGCTGATGGTAAACACATCATCTACGAACCAAATCAGGTCAAAATCATAATTTTTTTGTAGCCACACGATCTCATCCACCACATTCTCCGGGCTTCGGCGACGGTAACTTTGGCCATACACAGCGGTGCTGCACCAGCGGCAGGTGTACGGGCAACCACGTTGTGTGCTGACGCTTACTGCGCTATGTCCGTGGGCTTTTTTCCAGGCATCTAGATAAAGTTGCAGGTTGATTTTCAGGCGGTTGGGGAATGGAAGCGTGTCCAGATCGCGGATTTTTTCCCTTGAAGTCGTTTTGAAAACGGATCCATCCGACTGCAAAAAAGCGAGGCCGGGAATGTGGGCGAAAGCATCCCCGCTTTGGGTGCGCGTAAAATGGGATGCATTTGCCGTCAGCGCAATCTCGAGCATCGTGTGTTCTCCTTCACCTATTACAATCAGATCTGCGCCATGCCTGAGGTAATCTTCCACATTGTGCGTCACATCCGGCCCGCCAAACACAATTAGGGTGTTTTTTAAGGTTTCCTGCGAGCGCACAAAACGTGCTATTTCGAGCACGTTCAATTTCGTCATCAAATTCACATACAGCGCGAGGATGCGCGGTTGTGACTCCATCAACCGTTGCCGAAAAGTCTCTTTTGTGGAAAAAGCAGTGTCAAAAATTTCATTTTCCACTCCATGCATATCAAGCCATGCGGAAAGATAGAGCAGGCCGAGTGGCGGATATGGTTTCATGATGACCTGCTCCTTCGGGTCGTCGCATAGGAAATAGCCGTGGGAGAGAAGGATGTGCATGAGGGGGGTTATCCACGTTTGCTCATGTTTAAAATCGCTTCTGAGAGGTCTTTATTGATGCTTTTTTCTTGTTCGAGTATTTTGTTTAGGCGGGTAATCTCGTCCCGAAGCAGGGCGATTTCAGTCTGAAGACGAGCCAATTCCGTTTCGACCGAGCCGTAGGGACCCAGATCTTCATTCACCACGGTTTTGCCTTCTGATTCGCTGATGAAATATTCTCGCGATACGCCAAAGACCTCCTGCGCCTTTTGTAAAGGCTTGGGCGGCAATTTGTCCAATTTGTAGAGTCTTGGCAAATAGGATTTGTCAATGCCCATAGCCTCGGCGATCTCCTCCGAGGAGCGTTGGTCTCTTCTGGCTAAAATCAGCAATTTTTCTCCTTGTTTCATCAAGCGAGTTTTTGAAAACACTAAGGAACTAAGAAGCACTAAGACTTTGACTTTCAGCCTTAAACTCTTAGTGTACCTTAGTTCCTTAGTGTTTTAAACAATATTTTGTATAATCACAAAATCCATTTTGCGAAAAAATATTCATAAAAATGAATTTAATATTTTTAAAATCCATAAAGTGGAATTATCTTTGTTCCGATAAAGCAAACCTACGCTGTTATGTCGGAAAATGCACAAAACCAACTGAAAGTCGTCCATGAAATCGTGGCCTACCGCTACAGTGATGAGGAGAGCATCATGCTTGTAGGCGAGGCGGAAGTCACCATCGAAATGCTGGCCGACGGCACAGACGACACAGAAATCTTCACCAATCTCCGCTCAGTTCGCGTGGACATTCTTTCCGCTTATGACCCACAGGAGCTGGATGTTTACCCACATGTTATCGCCTCAGACGAGATAAAGCGTCGCCTGGAAATGGCCGCGCTCGACCACTTTTTCCATCCGCCAAAAGTACCAGTAGGGCTTCCAAAGAAAATCGTCGAATGGTGAATTCGCTCACGGCAGCAGGAAGACGAAGCCTCGGCTAACGAGTTGGGGCTTTCGTTTTTTCGCGCTCGAACTTCCCGAAAGTTTCAAACTTTCGGGAAGTTGGGTGCAATTCAATTTCCATAACTCACCGGAAAATCCGGCACGTTTGGCGGATAGGCCGTAGTGGGTGTCTGCTGACGACCCGTCAATTCCTTCACTCGCTCGGCGACGTAGGCATCCAGAGTTTTCACCGTGATTTTTTTCGTTCCGGGGGAGAATGCCTTGCCTCCCAAGCCTTCCAGCAAGGCTTTCGTGAATGCCCCATGTCCCCAAGCCGAATCTTCCAAGGCCTTTTGGCGGTTGGTGGTGGAACAGAACACTACAGCGCCGTTTTCTGCCGAGATCAGTTCGTTGACCACCGGGGCGATTTCGGGCAGCATCTCGCCACGCGCCGTGCCGATGGGCCGCATCAGGCTGCCGGAGTGGCAGGCATCCATGAACACGATGATTTTTCCCGACACCGAAGCGACGGTGGTTTGCACGTCGCCGTGTGCCACCCCTGTGCGCTTGAGTGCGGCGGGATCCGCAGTGGCGGGGAGAAAATAAAAGTTGCCGTTGCGATCGTCCACGCCATGCCCGGCGAAGAAGAGCATCGCTACATCGTGGCTAGTCGTTTCCTGTTCGAGCCATTGGAGGCCATCAAGAATGGACTCTTTGGTAGCCGCTTCGTCAAGCAGCACCCGCGTTTGCACATCCGAGTAAAGACTGCTGGAACTGCCTTTTTGTTTTTGAAGCAAAGCGGCGAACTCGCGGGCATCGTCGTCAGCATAATCAAGTTTCATGTCGGTGTTCTGGTATTTCGACACCCCTATGGAAAGGATGTAGAGTTTGGGACGGATGTCCACGCCTGTTGTGGGCGCGGCTGCGGTTTTTTTCCAGAACAGCCGCAGCGTGGCAGGCTCGGAAGCCCCGAAGCGATTTTCGGCCACGACGCTCACCGTGCAGTTGGCGACAGGCACTTCGATGGGTTCTTCCAGACGCTGACCGAGGGGCTTGAAGCCTCGCCCGTTGGCGATGGGCCGCCCGTCCACAAGGATGCGCAGGCCGGTGATGGGCTCGCTGTTGGGCGATTGCAGGGAATAAGCCAGCGTGATTTTGGTGCTGCTGATTTCTGTTCCTTCCACTGGGCTGAGGATACGGGCACTAGGCGGAAGTTCGTCAAGCAGGGTGGAGCGGCTGCTGGTTTTGCCACGGGCGGCATCGGCGTCTTGCAGAGCGAGGTCTTCGTCGTAGGTTTCGAGGATGCGGTCAATCACATCAGGTCGGTAGAAACGATCCCGGAATTTGGATAGCGGGTAGTATGCCGCCTCGTGGTCAGCCCCTTGATTGACATGCCAGCCGAGCAGATCCTCTGCACCCGGCGCACAGTCGAAGTAACCGCCAGGCGTCCACAGTACCCAGCGCTTGCGGTCGGGGTGGATGTAAAGCGTGAGCAAGTGCTTGCCATCGCGGAAACGATACCAGCGGATGGTGCCATCGCCGAGTGCTGCCACCACGACTTGCTTAGTGGGATCTATGTTGACGCACCAAGTGGTGCCCGGCACGGGTTGCTTCCAGCGTAGGTTGCCCGAAGCATCGGCGCAGTAAAGATTCCAGCTCGCTCCCAGCACAATACCAGTACCGCCTGTTGCGACGGCTGCGCTTCGGCATAATTCATACTGTTCGAGCAGGGAAAGCGATTTTCCATTGAGTTTGGGATTGGTATTGTTTAACCAGTCGCTGAGCTGCAAGCCGTTTCGATCTGTGGCAGCAGCAGGGAAAACTGAGGCCGATTCAAGTAATTGCCGCTTAGGCAGATCAAAACGCAAGGGCAATCCACCGGATGAAGTCACACTCACTTCCATACCACCAGAGCCAAGGCGGAATTGAGATTTGTCGTTTGTCGCATAATCCAAAACATCCGATCCGACATAGCGCAACCGTTTTCCGGCAGCGTCTATGCTACCCCAGTCGGGGAAAGTGCCGGCATACACAAAGCCGCCACCTGGCAAAGCTTTGGTATCCATGATAGTATTTTGTCCGGCATCCAGGTCGGTGTACCCGCCTTTGCCCTGCTCGTTCCAAAGGCGCATTTGAAACCACGATTTGCCGTTGTTATACTTTTGGAAAGAACCGCCTGCAACCAATTGGAAACCGTCCGCAGAAAAAGTAAGAATGTCTAATCCTCCGTTTTCTGTGTTTCCTGTCATATCCACTGTGTAACGAAATCTCAAAGTAGAAGCATCCAGTACCTGTACTGTTGGGCTATCTTCATAACCCAACGCCAACAAGCGACCATCCGGAGAAAAAGCGAGTGAGTAGAGGTCGCTTCCACCAGTAGTCTTGTTTTTATTCAGCAACTTAAAATTCGCATCATAGAGCCGAATGTAACCATCTTCAC
>JACMMM010000079.1 GCA_014379065.1 Saprospiraceae bacterium | reverse complement strand
TTATAAACCCTTATCAACCCTTATAAACCTTCATCAACCCTTATCAACCTTCATAAACCTTCATAAACCCTTATCAACCTTCATAAACCTTCATAAACCCTTATAAACCTTCATAAACCCTTATCAACCTTCATCAAGATACAGCCTGACGACCAATAAATTGGGTACCCAACACAACCACGCCGAAATTTGGTAAGCAAGATCAAGGTCTTGTAAAATGGCGCCTAACAAAGGAAACCAGATGCGCAAGGTGACAGCCGCAAAACAAGTGGCATAACTGTAGGTCATCATCCGTTCGTGTTGTGCAACACGACCCTTCCGTATATGATTGTAAGCGCTTAATGTGGTGTATAACCAGACCAATGCGAGGCCAATAAAACCCGCCTGCGCCACAGTTCCAGCTGTGGCAAAAAAGGCAATTGAATAGCCCGCAAACCCGCTCAATAACACTGCAATGACATAGGTTTTGCCCAAGTTTCGGTGCAATTCCAGATAACGATTTCGCAGTTGTGGAATAAACTGGGTCCACCCGACGAGCATCGCAATCCCTGCGCCAATGATGTGGGTGTAAAATCCAATGTTCCAATAGATATTTCCCAATAATTCCGGGCTTTTGGTACTGAGCAAGCCAAACCGCCGGTCAATGAAAAAATAAATGACCGGATAAAAACCGATGGCTAAAGCACTCATTATCAGCAGGATCCAAAGAGTTTTTTTCATAGATCATATTTGAGAATGTCAGGCGAAAGTATTGAGAATTCACTTGGGAAAAACGTCTGGGTTAGCACTTTAAGGCTGTGATACAAATAGGGCCATTCATCCTCCATTTTCAGGCATTCAGCAAGTCGCTTTTGGTAAGCAAACCTTATTGCGGCCACCTTTATGTCAACAAAACAAAGATTAGTTTAGCTATGAAAACAATTGCTTCCAATAATAGCCACAATAGCCTGATGACAGACGATACGCTCATTCAGTTGGTGCTATCCGGACAAGAAAATGCCTGCAAGATTTTGATGAAGCGTTACGAGCGTTTGCTGCACGTGGTGCTTCAAAGTTATCTGCCAGATTATGAATCCCGCCAAGAGGTTATACAAGATACTTTCCTTCGTGCTTTTCGCGCCTTGCCGAGTTTTCGTGCCGATAGTAAATTCAGCACCTGGCTTTGTAAAATTGCCCGATCTCAAGCCATTAGCAGGTTGCGATTGCGGCGTTATACAATTTGGGATTCTATCGAGGAAACCGTATCGCATTGGGAAGCCGATCTTCATTCAAATGAAGTAGCGCTGGAAAAACAAGAATCGAATCAGCAGCTTCGACTCGCCGTTCAACAACTCCATCCAAACGACGCCAAAGCGCTTGAACTGTTCTATTTCTACGAGCAAAGTTTGGAGGAGATTGGAGCGCTCACGGGTTGGACCACCAATAATATAAAAACCCGTCTTTTCCGCGCCAGGCAGCGTCTCCACGCTCTGCTGCTAAAGGAAGGGCTACAGGCTGAACACTTCGCCTGAGCGATTCCTCCCCCGTCCGAAATCGGACACCCTTTCAAAAAAAATCCATTGATTTGCATTCGCTAGGCTGCAAGCGTTGTCTTTGCACCAGCAACCAAACCATGGACATGAACGAAGCCTCCCTCCTTATCGTGGACGACAATCCCGGCGTACTCAGCGCGGGCAAACTTTATCTCAAACGCCACTTCGCTGAGGTGGACACTACCCGCGACCCTGAGGAAATCCCCGTTTTTTTGAAGGAAAAACGATACGCGCTCATCATGCTCGATATGAATTTTGGCCGAAGCGCAAAAAACACTGGGCAGGAGGGCTTTGATTGGCTGGCCCGCATTTTGGAAATTGACCCTGGCGCAGTTGTAGTACTTATTACCGCTTATGGCGACGTGGAACTGGCCGTGCGCGCCATCAAAAACGGCGCGACAGATTTTGTGCTCAAGCCTTGGGACAATGAAAAGCTGCTCGCAACGCTTTCTTCCGCGCTGCGGCTCAAAGCCAGTCGGGACGAGAACAACCAATTGAAATCCAAGCAGTTGGGTCGTAACCTTGCCGACGCAAGCGACTTGCCCGAAATGATTTTCCAAAGCCGCGCCATGCAACAGGTATGGGAAACAGTGCAACGCATTGCCGAGACCGATGCCAACGTGTTGCTGCTCGGAGAAAACGGCACGGGCAAGGATTTGGTGGCGCAGGCCATCCACGCGAACAGCCACCGAGCCAAGGAGAATTTTGTAAAAGTGGACATGGGAGCCATCACGGAGACACTGTTCGAAAGCGAACTTTTTGGCCACGTCAAGGGAGCGTTTACCGATGCCCGCGACGACCGACCGGGGCGTTTCGAGGCTGCCGATGGCGGCACCATTTTTTTAGATGAAATTGGCAACCTCTCCCTCGGCTCACAGGCCAAACTCCTCACGGTATTGCAAGCCCGCACTGTCACTCGGGTCGGCTCCAACCGTTCGCGTCCGGTGAATGTGCGGGTGCTGACGGCCACGAATCAGAACCTGTTTGATGCGGTAAAAAACCGCTTGTTTCGACAAGACTTGCTCTATCGCATCAACACTATTGAAATCCAACTTCCGCCACTCCGCGAACGCACGGAAGATATTGAGCCACTGGCACAACACTTTATGAAGGATTTTGCCCGCAAATACAAACGCCCCGTGAACGGCCTCAGCGCGTCGCTTTTGAAAGAAATGCATCGCTACCCTTGGCCCGGCAATATCCGCGAATTGCAGCACGCCGTGGAGCGGGCGGTTATCATGTCAAAAACCGAAAAACTTCAGCCGGAGGATTTCTTTTTCCGTGAAGCAGGCCAAAACCGCGATCTAGATTTGCCCACCATGAACCTCGACGACATGGAAAAACAATTGATTATGAAGGCATTGCAAAAATATCACGGCAATATTACCGAGGCGGCGACTGAATTGGGGCTGACGCGGGCATCGTTGTATAGGCGGCTGGAGAAGTATCAATTGTGAGGGGCATGATGCAAATACGGAACAAGCCACCCCACGGTGGCTCCAACCGCATACCCCGTCGCCACATCCGTAAAAAAATGCCGCCCCGCTCGAATCCGAAAATAGCCCGTGACGGCGGGAATACTGGCCGCAGCGGCCCAGACGGCGGGTTTCCATTTGTTGCCAGGGTGGAAATCAGACCAGACTTTGGCGGCAAAAAAACAGGAGGCTGCGGTAGAGGAAGTATGGCCAGAAAAGAAACTTTTCCGTGCGTCTCGTCGCTGCTTTAGTTTGAGGGGGAAGTCGGGATTGTAGGTGTAAGGGCGAGGTCGTTTGGCCAAATTTTTGGTCATTTCCGTAAGCCCGCCGTTGAGCGTCAAGGTCTCCAGATAAAGCACGGAAATCACCCCTGATTCTTTTCTGATTTTTGAATCGGCCAGCAGTAATGCCGGCACAAGTGTCGCGGCGTAAAAGACAACATTGCTGGCACGATCCGCCTTGTCTGAAAGCAAATAGGTCGCTTTTCTGTCTAAAACAAAGACATCGTTGCGATTCAGCAAGGCCAGCTCGGCAGGTTGCAGCGGCTTGACTTTTTTGCCGAATGCCCAGCCCGTGGCGCTAGTGCCTAAGCCTAAAGCCCCTAAAGCCAAGTCAGTATTCCAGTGAAGGGTGTAGGTTTTTTGGGCTTGGAGCAGTTGGCTTGAGGCCAGAATGAACAGGGAAAGCGCAAATGCGCGGAAGGTTTCTATATCAATCATGGCGCGGTTTTGTATTTATTAGGTCAAATTGGTTCAGGTAACTTTCCTTTGCCAGCAAATGTATTAAGATGGCGCTGCTTCGCACTTTTTCTGTCGCCTTGGCTTGGCGCATCGTGATGTTGGGCGTGGCCATTGCTACTTCGGTGACAATGGCCACGCTTAAAGAGCCGCAAATTGCACTCGCCGTGCTTTTCGGCATCGTCGCTATTAGTGTGGCATTCAGCCTTTTCCGTTATGTAAACGACACGAATCGTCGCCTCGCCCGCTTCTTCGAGAGTGTGCGGTATTCGGATTTCGCCATCCGGTTTTCTTCTGCCAAAGACAAGGGCGATTCGTTCGCTGAGGTGAACCGCCAGTTCAACGAAGTGCTCGAAGCCTTCCGGCAAACACGCGCTGAAAAAGAGGCTAATCTCCTGTTTCTCAACACAATTGTGCAGCACCTCAGCGCCGGGATTTTGGTGTTCGACGCACAATCGGGCGTGCTGGTGTCGAACAGTGCCGCCTTTCAATTGCTCGGTGTGTACCGATTGCACCATCTGCACGATTTACCGGAGCGACACAAAGCCCTCACCCAATTTGTCCAAAATCTGACTTCCAAAGGCAAGATGCTCTACCAGCCGGAGACAAATCGTCAATTGGCTGTGCAGGGTGTGAGCGTGAGCCTGCAAGGTCGAGCCGTGCGCCTGCTCACGCTCCAAAATATTCACCCGGAATTGCAGCGCAAAGAGGTGGACGCCTGGCGCAATCTGACCCGCGTGCTGCGCCACGAGATTATGAACTCCGTGACGCCCATTGTGTCGCTGGTGGAAACGGCGCAGGAAATTGTAAAACATGATCTGCCCCAAAACGCTGCCACCGCTGACCTGACGGAAGCACTCGAAGTAGTGGCCGTGCGCAGTCGCGGGTTGGTGAACTTTGTGGAAGCCTACCGTTCGTTCAGTGCTATTCCGCAACCGAAACTGGAGGATATTTCGGCCAAAGCCTTGTTGGAGCGCGTGGTGCAATTGGCTGTTTCTGAAAGCAAATATCTGAATATAAAGGTTGAATCCTTTGTGCAGCCCGAGCATCTCCGCCTCCACGCCGATGCCGGACAATTGGAAATGGTGTTGATTAACCTAGTAAAAAATGCCCGCGAAGCGATTGAAAGTTTAGGTTTTAGGGTTGAGGGTTTAGCCCCAGATGCTAAACCCTCAACCCTCAACCCTCAACATCTCAACCCTCAACCTCTCAACCCTCAACCTCTCAACCGCATCACCCTCCGCGCTGGCGCCGATGCCAAAGGCCACCCATTCATAGAAGTCGAAGACAACGGCCCTGGCATTCCTACCGAGCTTTTGGACGAGATTTTCATCCCGTTTTTCACCACTAAACCAACCGGGACCGGCGTGGGGTTAAGCATTTCAAAACAGATTATGCAACTTCATGGAGGCGATATTCGGGTGAGCACTTCAACAGGTGGAGGCGCACGGTTTGTGCTTGAGTTTTGACTGTTGACCGTTGACTTTTGACCATTGACCGTTGACTTTTGACCATTGACCGTTGACTTTTGACTTTTGACCGTTGACTTTTGACCATTGGCCG
>JACMMM010000716.1 GCA_014379065.1 Saprospiraceae bacterium | reverse complement strand
TCCAATCAGACTACCCCACCAAACGGATTCCCCTGACATGAACATCATACTCTTCGACACCGACGCCCGCAACCACTTATTGCCCCTTACTGCCACGCGCCCGATGGGCGAGTTGCGCGTAGGAATCCTGACCCTTCGGGAAAAATGGGAGCGTCGCCTACGTGGAGCGGCTTCTTACATTACACAGGAATATTTGCAGGAAAAATATCCGATACGCATTGAAGATGAGAACCTTATCATCAATGGCGGGGTGCTTCCCACCGCAGCATTGTGTCAGCGTATCGAAGCACTTGGCCTCAATGAAGCCTTGTTGGCCGATGGCGAACTCATCGCTGCCAGGCTCAACGAGGCCCAGTTCGAATCACTCATTGAAGAGGAAGAGGTGGATCAATTGCAAGGTCAGGAACTAGAAGAAAATATCCCGCTTATCCAAATCACGAAACTCTGGCAACTGGTTCAACTAAATGAACAAGCACTCAGGGAAGATTTTGCGCTGCTCACCACGGGAAAACACTCAAAACCTGTTTCCGACACCAACCGACTCATCGGCCCACCCGAAAACCTTTTTTTAGAAGAAGGCGTGAAGATGGAATATTGCACACTCAATCTTTCTCTGGGCCCGATCTACATCGCTGGCAACACAGAGGTCATGGAAGGCTCGGTGCTGCGCGGCCCCATCGCCATTGGTTCAGATTCAATTGTTAAGATGGGAGCTAAAATTTACGGTCCCAGTACGTTTGGCCCCGGTTGCAGGGTAGGTGGCGAAGTAACACGCTCGATTTTTTTCGCCAATTCCAACAAGGCGCACGATGGCTACCTGGGCGACTCGGTGTTGGGCGAATGGTGCAATCTGGGTGCGGATACCAACAATTCAAACCTCAAAAACAATTACTCCGAAGTAAAACTTTGGGATTACGAAACGGAGCGTTTTGAAAAAACCGGGCAGCAATTTGTGGGCCTTATTATGGGCGACCATTCAAAATGTGCCATCAATACTATGTTCAACACCGGCACGGTGGTAGGTGCGTTTGCCAATGTTTACGGCGCCGGGTTCCCCCGCAATTTCGTCCCCGATTTTTCTTGGGGCGGCCCAGATGGCTATAGAACATACAAATTTGTCGAGGCCTGTGAAACAGCAACTATCGTGATGGCACGGCGCGGACAAACCTTCAACGAACTCGAAAAAGCAATTCTTTATCATGTTTACGACCGAACGGCTCGATTCCGAACTTGGGAGAAATGAAATTGAGTCATTAAGGTCATTGAGTCATTGACTCAACGCCCCCAATGACTCAATGACCCCCAATGACTCAATGACTCAATGACTCAATGACGAAATACGACCAGCGCGGTGTTTCCGCATCGAAAGAAGACGTCCACGCAGCCATCCAACACTTGGATAAAGGCCTGTACCCGAATGCTTTTTGCAAGATTTTGCCCGATTTGGCGGCTGGGAGCGCAAAGTACTGTAATCTTCTCCACGCAGATACAGCTGGCACAAAAACGAGTCTGGCCTACATCTATTGGCGCGAAACAGGCGACCTGTCTGTATGGCCCGGCGTGGCCCAAGATGCCATCGTGATGAACCTAGACGATATGGCTTGTGCAGGTTGTACAAATGATATTATCCTCAGCAGCACCATTGGGCGCAACAAGGGTTTGATTCCAGCCGAAGTCATCGCTGCCGTGATTCGAGGAACTTCTGATTTTATAGAAAAAATGTGTGCTCATGGTGTTGACCTCCACTTGGCAGGTGGCGAAACCGCTGATGTGGGCGACATTGTGCGCACTATTGACGTGGGCTTCACAGCCTTTGCCCGCATGAAACGTGCGGAGGTGGTAGTGCCCAGCATCCGTTCCGGCGATGTCATTGTAGGGCTCGCTTCGTTTGGACAATCCACCTACGAAACCGAATACAATGGTGGCATGGGGAGCAACGGTCTCACCGCCGCTCGCCACGATGTATTGTCAAAAATATATGCCGAGAAATACCCAGAAAGTTATGATCCACGCCTGTCCAATGAGGTGGTGTACACGGGCAATCGGTTAGTGACTGAAACGATTGCTATTGGAAATCAGAATATTAGCGTCGGAAAATTGATTTTGTCCCCCACAAGGACTTATTTGCCCGTCTTGCAAGAATTGCTGCGCGAGCACCGAAAAAAAATCCACGGACTCATTCATGTCACGGGCGGCGGGCAAACAAAAGTGCTGAAATTTGTGAAAGACGTACACATCGTGAAAGACAACTTGTTCGACTTGCCACCCCTTTTCAAACTGATACAGGAAAGCAGCAAGACACCTTGGCGCGAGATGTATCAAGTCTTTAACATGGGCCATCGGATGGAAATTTACCTGCCTGCTCGACATGCTGACACAGTGATGGCAATTGCTGAAAAATATGGTATCGAAGCTCGCGTTATTGGGCGCGTAAAGCGGGCAGAAGGCGAAAAAGTGACCGTTAAAAGCCCGTTTGGGAAGTTTGAATACTAAGTAGGGCGAAATTTATTTCGCCTCCAAAAACATAGCGGACAAAAATTCACCGCTACACAAATCATACTTTTACAATGAGAAACCTGATTACCCTCGCACTCTTAGGCATTGTTTTTAACGCTTGCCAAACAGATCCCATCAAATCTCACCAAGAGAAACTGACAAAACTTGACAAAGAGATGGGCGGGGCAGCAGTCACTGACAAATCAAAGGCAGCCGAATTCATCAAAACGTCCGAAGAGCTCGCCGCATTGCACCACGAGGCTCATGAAGTGTGTTACATTGCAAATTCAATAAAGTCAGACGTCATAATTAAGACTTGA
>JACMMM010000715.1 GCA_014379065.1 Saprospiraceae bacterium | reverse complement strand
TCAACCTTTATCAACCCTTATCACCATTGCCGGGCAGCGCGACGACATCCTTGCAGCCAAAGAAAATCTTGTACAAACCATGAAGGAAATCGAAGAGACCGCCACGGCGCGTTTCCTCGAATCCTTTGCCCAGGTGCGGGAGAATTTTATCAATGTATTCCGCACACTCTTTACCGAGGACGATTCCGCCGATTTGCTGCTCAGCAACCCGGACAATCCTTTGGATTCGGACATCGTCATCATCGCCAAGCCCAAAGGCAAGCGGCCACAGACCATCGCACAACTTTCCGGAGGCGAGAAGACCCTCACAGCCATCGCCCTGCTTTTTGCGCTCTACCTGCTCAAACCTGCACCCTTCTGTATCTTCGATGAGGTGGACGCTCCGCTGGATGATGCGAATATTGATAAATTCAACCGAATCATTCGCCAGTTTTCTAAGGATTCGCAGTTCATTGTGGTAACGCACAACAAGGCGACCATGACGGCGGTGGATACGATTTACGGAGTGTACATGCCTGAGCAAGGCGTTTCAGCGGTCACGCCCGTAGATTTCAGGAAATTGGGGCATGAGGCGATGGTTTTTGAGGCAGGGTAGGGGAATCTTTTGGCTTTTTAAAAGGTTTTGTTTCAAAAATCATATTATGGCTTCAATTATTGTCAATAACGCTGTTGTAAATCCTAAAAGCATTCATCCAGAGCTGATCTTAGACATCGACTTTGTTTACAATTCTGAATTAGAAATTCTGCAATCAATTCAAGGCATTCTTCATGCGGAAGATTGGCGTGAAATTGCTATGCTCTCACAGTTCGATATTAACCCTATTCGTGAATCTCTGCTCAAATTCCGGTTAGCAAGACTTAATACATTTAACCAATCAACTGCTAAAATCAATCTAAGAGCAACTTTGGATGCACTTGCTCTACAGTACATTGAACAAAAAAGAATGGAAAGCATCACCAAGGATGTGAAATTCTTCTTTTCATTTAGGCTAATCACTTTACACGTCAAAGCTCCTTACGGAGACGACATACTTTTTCTTGAAACTAATTCTAATGGTAGTGAACTTGTAATCAAACAAAGCGATTGGGCAAAGCACTTCGCTTCACAATTAGGCTTGGGAAAATTTCTTTTGGTAGAACTACCAGATATGAATATGGATAAATTTCGAGAACGTTTTGAAGAGTCTCCTTTTGTCGTAGTCAGAACAACATTAAAGGAAAATGCTGAAAAATTGAGTAATACGCTTGCTGACATGAATAGATACCTTGTGCAAGGAGATTTTGATCTCGTATTAAGGCGATCTAGAGAATTTTTTGAATTACTCCGTTTTGGTAAGGAATCTGATCTAACAAAGGCATTCAGAGATCTTTATAAATTTCGTAATGGAAGTGAGACCGGGTTCGATGATTTGTATAAAGGAATAAATGAGTTTTTTGAATTTACTTCAAAATTTGTACATGAAAAGGGTAAGCGTGAGCAAAATCAAATCAAGCCAAAAGCGATGCAAGAAGATGCATATATGATCTACTCTTTCTGTTTATCGCTCTTCAATTTTATGCTCCAAAAGGTGTAAAAAAACCTAACTTGCACTAAAATCCATACAGATGTCCTCCCTCGTCATCACCGCCAACACCCCCACCGATCTTGCCATTCTGCAAGCGGTAGCTCGAAAGTTGGGTTTGACCACATTCGAGCTCTCCGAACGTGACAAACGACTATTTGCTCGCCGAAAAATGTCTGAATTGGGCAGTGAAACTCCCAAGGTCTATATTTCCGAAGAAGAAATCCTTCGCATTGTCGAGGAAGTAAGAGCCGAGTATTATGCCCAGAACTCCAGCCCGGATAGCCATTGACACCAATCTTTGGGTCAGCCACGTTTTCAACCAATTCAAGTCGCACCTGAACGTGATTTTGGAAGATGAAGACGTAGAGATTATCACCTCGCCAGAGCTGACCCACGAAATCTTCGAGGTGTTGAGCCGCACAAAATTTCAAAGCAAGATTCCTGTATCGGTTATTGCCACCTTTCAAGAACTCTACGATCAGTCAACCCTGAGCGTGGAAATAGTTACAGTAGTTTCAGACTGCCGAGATCCGAAAGACAATCACCTGCTCTCCCTTACCATTGATGGCGATTTGGATTATTTGCTTACTGGAGATGCGGATTTGCTAATCCTCGACCCTTATGGCAAAACACGGGTTTTGAAAATAGCCGATTATGTTACAAAGGAGTAATTTCTGGGAAAATACAACAGAGCATTCCATCCCGATTATCGGGATGGAATGCTCTGTTGCGAGACGAGGCAATGGTGTTTGAAACAGGTTAGGGGAGACGGTTTACTGAAAATTAAAATTAAGCCCGACAGATAAGAGTGTATCGTCCTGTTTAAAACTGGAATTGCTCAAATTGAAACTCTTGGCCAGTTGAATTTGAACCTTTAATTTTTCTAAACCGCCCCGCAGCGTCAAAGCCGGCTCAATCATAAAATTTGATTTGTTGTCTTCCAAGTAGCGCACTTGATCCACATCTTCAAAGATTAGGCTGCCCTCTACATTGTTGTAACTCAAACTGGAGATCCGCGCTGAACCCGAGATAGAAAAATATTTTTGATGGTAACTGATGCTTGGTTGTAATCCCAATCGCACCATTTTCGCTGAAATTTTTCCCGTCGTATTTGGATAGGTAGGTACTGTGGTCGGGAAGTCGTTTTTCATGCTTCCAAACCCAATCAGCGCATAGACATCAAATAAAAGGCCTGCATTGATATTGCTGTAGTATCCCAAGCCTCCCTCAATCAATTTCCCGGAACCGCCGTTTCCATTGTCCTCTTCCTGAGGGATGACAAGGCCTCCATTTATCTGAAGGGCCAAGGCGTCATTTATGCCATAAGCACCCTGAAATTCTACCTGATTGCCATTGCCTGCAACGGATAGATTGGTTTGTCCCTGTGCACTTACCATTGGGACATTTTGCGTGTTGGGTACATAGTATTTAGGGCTACAGCCGATTGACAAAAAGAGGCTAATGGCGATGCATAAATTTAGGAACTTGTTCATAGTGTAGATTTTAAATGTTGATAAGAAAAAAGAGAAAACACCTTATTTAGAGAATTGTTGGCCAAAAAGCAATAGGACAAAGGATGAAAGCGCATAAAAAGCACCAAAAATGGTCGCTTATCCAAGTTATTAGATTTTTTGAAATTTATCTGCTATAACGCCCAAATTCCTGTATCTTTGGCTCTGACAAGACACTGAACATTTTTTAATCATACGTGCTTCCTCATGAAAGTTAATCCACTTTACCTGCCGTAGACACCTACTGTCCGTGCTAATCCTTCTTTAATCGCTGCCCAGTGTGATCCGCCAGATGCCTTCTGGCTTCATGCTCCCTCTACTGCCCTTAGCTAAACTGGCCTCCTTTGCAGGTGCTACGCAATATCAGGTTTGATATTGGGAGCTGTTCTAGCTCCCAGGCTTCTGCATCTTTGGCTCTGACAAGACACTGAACATTTTTTAATCTAACGGCTTCATTATGAAAGTTATTCAACTTTTCCTGCCATGGACAGCTATGTCCATGCTGCTGCTCTCTTCTTACTCGATTGCTGCACAATGTAACCCGCCAGATGCCTTCTGGCTCCATGCTCCACAAACCTCCACGACCCTTACGCTAAACTGGTCTTCCGTTGCAGGTGCTACGCAATATCAGGTTCGATATTGGGAGACGTCTGCGCCTGCTGACAAAACGGTTGTTGACAATTTTGCGCCAGCGCCCGCCACCTTGAGCGGGCTGAAAAAAAGTACCCAATACTCCCTTGAAATCCGTACCAAATGCGGCAGTTCAAGCTCCGCATGGGGCGCCTCGGTAAGTTATTTGACAGCCAATGATCCAGGATCGTGTGGTGCGCCGACAGGCGTAGCGGTCAGTGCCGGAGCTTCCAATATTAACGTCAGTTGGACCTCTACTGGCAGCCATACGATCCGGTATCGTTTGGGCGCATCGGGCGACTGGCTTGTTCCAACAGGTGCTTTAGCGGTGGCAACATCGCCGTTTTCCATTACAGGGTTACCGGCAGGCACTTATCAAGTAGAGGTGAAACACAATTGTAGCGCCACTGCCAGCAATTTCATAAACACCATGATCGTCGTTGCGGGCGGTTGTGCCATGCCAGCCGAGCCGATTGTGACACCCAGTCCTACAAGCGCTTTGGTGGAATTGCCTGGAACAAGTGGCGTGACAGGGTATAATGTGGAATTTAGAACGGGCACGACCGGCAACTGGATACCTGTGGGTAGCAATATCCCGCCTTCCAACTACCCCTTAAACCCTCCTTTGACACCCTCCACCCAATATCAGGTGCATATTCAGGCTATCTGCAGCGCTACAAACAGCAGTTACTCCACAGCCGCCACTTTTACCACTCCGGCATTTGGCTCTTGTTTGATCAATAAAAACTTTGGTAAAAATCTGAGCGCAGCGGAAATACTGCAGGTCAACAATAAATTCAATGTCCCCAGCCCATTTACATTTGGCTCCATGATAGGCGTAAATGACGGGGGACTTATATTCAGATCATTCCAAAATGAGCTAAGCAATCAGATTACCCAGTTGACCACCCAACTCAGAAATTTTCATACCATGGATGAAGATTTCGATAATTCCTTGGTGAATTATGATCAGAACATAAAACCTAAAAATACCAGCCCTGAAGGCACTCCGGCCAATACAGCCCTCAACAAAGGCTATTATGATATTTATCACAATAGACATGGGTTTAACATTACAAGCGCCACAGAGCTCTTGCAATACGATCCACAGAACTGGAAAGAAAAAATTTACAAGGAAAGTGATTGGTCTGTATCTGGGCCTTCTGGAATAAAGAATTCCTTTGAAAACTACACCAAAAAGTTCATTGATGAATTCGCTCCCGCCAACTTCTTTGACAACAGGTGGCTAGCTGCAAACTTTCAGGTAGGCAACGAACTCTGGGATTATCCCGTGAAAGCTGATTACCACAGCTTGCTCTCTGGTGCTAGAAGTGCTTTTGTAAGTAAATATGGTGAAAGATCTGGTGGCTTGTGGAGGATGAAATTGGTGGTTGGAGCCTTTCAGGCGTTCAGAGACAACAACTGCGCCTCTATGCTGCGGGATTTTTCCAATTGCGGTGGAGATCTGCAACGCCATGATTTTATTGGGGATTATTTAGATCTCGCCGATTGCAATGTGCTAAAAGATTTGGATGCCGTTGACTGTCATCCATACAGTTTTGTTCAGGGTACTAATAGATGGATTAATCCAGAAGACCCATTGTCAGAAACTTGGCAAATTAGAAACCTGGCAGCTTGGCTCGATATCAATAAAAACAATGTAACAGGAGTCTTGAGAAACACCTATACATGGTCTACAGAGTATGGGTTTGACAGCGATCCCAACAAAGGGGTTGGCGAAAAAACACAGTCTGCGTATCTCATCAGAGGGTTGATGATGCACAGTAGGTTCCATTATGAAAAAGTGTTTTTTTACAATGCTTATGATGTCGCTAGACAGACCGACCAATATTACTCTGGTTTATTCAACAGTGCAGGTTTCTGGAAACTGGGCACGCACCCCTCGGGAGGATGGGCTTCCCCTATAGTGGCGCACGGTGCAAAAGCCAAGCCTTCCTGGTTTGGCATGTTGGATTTAAAGACCCGTTTTGGTGGCCATGTTTTTTACAAGGCATTGGTAGAAGATGCGGAGACATACGTTATGTTGATTGCTAAACCCGATGGCACGGATCCATACCTCGTTTTTTGGGCTCCCGTGAGCACCGTAGATGTCAATGTCAACCTTGATATACCGCTTAATAAAGTGTTGAATTGGTCGGGGCTTTTAGCGGGGACTTATAAAATTGAAACCGCCATGGGTCAGACTTTTGCTGAGACTGTAGATCCCGGGCAAATATTTAAGGCCGCTACGGGCACGGGATGCGGCACTACCAACCTTACCACGATTAGGCGGAACCCGGCATTTATTCGCTTGATCCCCTGCTCGGGCTGCAACAATATTACCAGCCCCGGCAGTATTGCTGCGCCCAACCCAAGCAATGGTAATAGTCCCTTTAATCCAGGTATTATTACAAGCAATATGGATGCAAATGGCGGCTCAGGCGGCAACATTGTGTATCAATGGCAAAAATCATCGGATAACAGCACCTTTATAGACATTTCTGGAGCCACATCAATCACTTACGATCCGCCCAGCCTTACCCAAACCACCTACTACCGGCGGGCCTCCAAACGAAGCATTTGTACCGAATACTTATATACGCCTTCCGTAGTGGTTACAGTGACAGGAAGTAGTTGTCCAACGGTGCTTTCTTTCAAACGCTACCTCCATTCAAATGCAGGTTGCAATAGTGCGGGGGACTACTATTTCGAAGTTGTACTCAACAATGTAACCCTTAATGACCAGATCACCATCGCCGGATTACCTGCAAACGGGGTAAATGTCTCGTTATCAAGTCTTAATGGTGTGGCATTTAGTGCCCCATCTTTTCATGCCAACCTCCAGTATGTGAGCGGTAGTAGCCTTCGGTGGATGGTCAACCCAAGCAATGGTGCCACTCAAACGGTAAAAATCTACTACTGTTGGGTAAATGGTTACCCAGAGCCAGTGGCGCTCACGACTGCTACTTCCTTGTGCTCAGGGATTACCACGTCCTGCGTAGCCGCGCCGAATTTGACGGATCCGGATAGCGAGGATCGGAGCAAAAAGTTGTCAAGTCAGCCATCAGGGGCGGCTCTGTTTACAGTGCATCCCAATCCGGGGGCAGATCAGATAACCTTGACCTATTTTGGAGACCGAGCGACACAGGCGAATTTGCGCATTCTTTCCACAACAGGTCAATTAATGTCCTCCCAGTCTTTTTCGGAATTAGAAAACCAACAACAGTGGCAAATAGAAACCGACGATTTGCCTTCCGGTTTGTATTTCCTGTATTTCCAATTAAATGATAAACTTCAATACCAGATTTGGCAGAAGCTTTGAGTTAAGTAGGATATAGTGTGCAAATGCAGACTACTACATTTTGACATTGGACATTGGACTTACACTCTAAAAACTTGAAAATCATGCACTTGCTGAACCGTGTCTAATGTCCAATGTCAAAATGTCCAGTAGTCTGGTGCAAATGTCTGGACAGGTGTATATTTGAGCGATTCAAAACCTTGTTCTGCGTATGAAAAACATTAGAAACCTCTTTGGGCTGCCCCTGATTGCCCTTCTATTATTCCAATGCAGCACTGCCCGCCGAATAAAATTGGCGGACAAAAATGCGGCCACCGTCCGCATGTGGTTTGAGGAGGGCTGGAATAAAAACCAAAATGAAGCCTTGATAGAAAAGGTGTTTTGCCCTGATTGGGAAGACGGAAATCCTTTGCGGTCCAATCAGACCGAGGGGATAGAAGGAATAAGGCAATCTGTCAAGTTTTATCAACAGGCTTTCGCAAACGCCCATTTTACCATCACGCACTTGTTTGCGTCCGACAATCATGTAGCCATACGCTACGAGGTATCGGCCACACACATCGGCCCAGCTTTTGGCGTACCAGCGACTGGGAAGCACTTTACCTCCACCGGAATTGTACTTTATGATATGGAAGGAGGAAAGATCAAGCGGAGCTGGCAAGAACTGGATCTGATGGGGATCATGAGGCAGTTGAAGGAGTAAGGCTATAAATTGCGGGCATCTTTAGAGGGTGGTTGGGCTAGTCCCAATCACCCTCACTCCGTGCTGTGTAAGTGTATCAACTTTGTTAGCATTGTTGGTGAGCATTCGGATGGACAGAACGCCCAATTCTTTCAAGATTTCTGCGGCGCTTCGATAGTCTCTCGCGTCTTTTTTAAAGCCAACTGCCTCGTAAGCATCTCCCTGTTTCATGCCCATCCTTTTGTGCTCCACGCTTTTCAGCAAGGCAAAGTGGCCGTTGCCCTTTCCTTCTTGATCCAGCCAAATGATGATCCCCCTGCCTTCTTTTTGGATGATTTGCTGGGAAATTTCCATTTGTTCCCGGCAATCGCATTCGATGCTATTGAACACATGGCCAAAAATGCAGGACGAATGTACTCGGCAGAGCACATCTTCTGCGTCCGCCACATCGCCCATGATGAGGGCAATGGACTCTTTTTGCCCGTCGTAAAAGAGGATTTCCTGGTATTCGCCAAATTTGGTTTTGAGGTTTGCTGAGGCGAGTTTGGCGATCATAAAAGTTAAAGATTAAGGTGAATTAATACATTCAAATGTACTCGGTTCAAGGGAATTTATTTTGTGACATCTATATGGCCTGCGTTGAGTAAGTATATCCCCCCCCATTCATACCATAATTTACCATAAATAAAATATTTACTACATTTGCCCCAGCAGGAAAGCGTTTGTTCCTGCTGGGGTGTCTTTTGTTATACCCTTGTCTGCCCTTTTTTTGCGGTTTTTGCCGTGATGTCGGCAATGATATTTATAGTAATAATATACTATAGACAGAAAATGGGCATAAGGCGACGAGAAAAAATTACACACTTTTTAATCACTTTATTCTTCCTTCGTTTTGAATCTAAAACAACATTTCCTGCCATGGATAGGTATATCCATGTTGCTCCTTGCTCCCTGTTGGGCTTCTGCCCAATGCAATCCACCAGCTTCCTGCTGGCTGATGCCACCCCAAACATCCACCACCCTCACCCTCAAATGGCCGCTTGTAGCAGGTGCTACCCAATACCAACTTCGATATTGGGAGAGTTCGGATCCCGGCGACAAGACCATCGTAGACGATTGTGGACCCATACCGTTTACCTTGCGGGGGCTGCGAAAAAACACGGCTTACACCCTTCAAATCCGCTCGAAATGCGGAAGTTTAACGTCTGACTGGGGCAATCCCATCAATGGTGCGACCATCAACACCTCAGGGTCTTGCAATAATCTCCCAGCAGATGTAATCCTCAGTGCCGGCAGCTCCAACATTGACCTCAGTTGGACTTCCACCGGTAGTCACACCATTAGATATCGTCTGGGGAATTCAGGTGACTGGCTAATAATTCCCGGGGCTTTAAACGTGATGAGTTCGTCCTTCTCCATTACTGGCTTGTCGCCCGGTATGCATCAGGTACAAATAAAACGCAATTGTAGTGCCACGGCAAGCATATACTTGAGTTATAATGCTACAATAGAGTCGGGAACAGGAACAGGCGGCCCTTGCTTAGCCAACAAAAATGCTGGCAAAAACTTGAGCGCAGCTGGCATCCTCGAGATCAATCATAAGTGTAACAATCCTAGCCCTTTCACGTATGGCTCAATGATTGGCGTGAACGACGGAGGACTGGTATTCAGGTCGTTCCAGAACGAAACAAGCAACCAGATTACCCAACTGACTACCCAATTCCGGAATTTTCATACGATGGATGAAGATTTTAATGCCTCCATGCAGGGGTATGAATTGAACATAAAACCCAAAGACACCCAGCCAGAAGGTACACCAACCCATACTTCATACAACAAGGGCCTCTACACCTTATACCGCCGAACCCATGGCTTTTCCAACATCACTGGCGCAACGGAACTGCTTCAATACGGGCAACAGTCCTGGAAAGAAAAAATTTACAAGGAAAGCGATTGGTCGGCTGCCGGTCCTGCTGGCATCATGGCATCGTATGAGCATTACACCAAAAAATTCATTGACGAATTCGCGCCCGCAAACGGTTCTGCGGATCAAATTTTGGTGGCGAACTATCAGGTCGGCAACGAACTCTGGGATTATCCCGTGAAAAGCGATTACCACAGCCTGCTCCTGGGCGCCCGAAATGCTTTTGTTGGCAAATACGGCCCAAAATCAGACGGAAAATGGAAGATGAGACTGATGGCAGGCGCCTTTCAAGCCTACCGGGACAATACCTGCAACTCCATACTTCGTGATTTTTCCAATTGCGATGGCGGGCTCGAACGCCACGATTTTATCGGCGATTATCTGGAAGTGGCTGATTGCGACCTTTTGAAAGACTTGGACGCCATTGACTGCCACCCATACAGTTTTAAAAAGGCTACCACACAATGGACCTACCCTGAAGACCCTAATGCGGAGACTTTGCAAATTAGAAACCTCGCAGCCTGGTTGGCCGCCAATCAAGATACGAATACGGGCGTGCTACAAAATACCCACCTGTGGAGCACCGAGTTCGGTTTTGACAGCAATCCCATCACTGGGGTGGGGGAGAAGACCCATTCGGCATACCTCCTCCGGGGGCTGTTGCTTCACAGCCGGTACCACTTTGAAAAAGTGTTTTTTTACAATGCTTTTGATGTCGCAAGACCAAGTGATCAATATTACAATGGCCTGTACAACAGTGCGGGATTCTGGAAACTTGGCACACACCCTGCCAATGGTAGCTGGGCTTCTCCCATAGCAGCACATGGCGCCACTGCCAAACCAGCATGGTATGGTATGCTGGACTTCAAGACCCGTTTTGGCGAGCATGTGTTTTTTAAATCTTTGGTAGAAGATGACGAGGCGTATGTTATGCTGATTGCCAAACCTGACAGCAGTGAACCTTACCTCGTGTTCTGGTCACCGCAGCAAACG
>JACMMM010000714.1 GCA_014379065.1 Saprospiraceae bacterium | reverse complement strand
AACAAAACGAAAGACAAAGGCTCGGCCTATTAAAGCCAACTATCCCTGAATTTTTCAGCCGAAAGTTTGCACGGGCAAGATATTGTGCGAACTTTGCACCTCGATTTTTCAGAAAACCCTATTTTCGTTATAATTCATTCTAAATCAACGAGATAAAACATGAGAAAGGCTGACCTTGTGAATGCAATTTCCGAAAAGACCGGCGTTGCTAAAGTAGATGTCTTGGTGACGCTTGAAGAACTTTTCAAGGAAATCAAATCTACCATGACAAAAGGCGAAAATGTGTATATACGCAGTTTCGGCTCCTTTGTCATCAAGCGTCGCGCCAAGAAAATTGGCCGAAACATCAAAAAAGGCAAAGCCATCGAAATCCCGGAGCATTACATTCCGTCGTTCAAGCCTGCAAAAATCTTCACAGACCATGTGAAGAACCAAGTACACTCGTTGCCGGAGGACTAAAATTATTGCTTTTCTTAGGAAGGCAGCATCCGGCTTCCGTGGCGCAATCGTCGCGGAAGCCGGACGCTTGTTAGTAAACCCAATAGATGAATAAAGCGCAGATATTGACTGTTTTTGTAGCAGCAGGGCTGTTTTCGGGCCTTTACTTCGGGTTTGATACCAAGCCAGACAAGCAAAAAGCTACCGAGCGCTCCCGTTCATTGCAAGGGGAAAGCACCAGTTTTGAGACTTTGCTTGAAGAGGCCACCACCCATTTGAGTCCAGCGCAGGCTGCTGAAGTGGCGGACATTGAAAAGCAAATCCAGGCAGCCACCGAAGCGGAGCAGCGCATCAAAATGCTAAAAAGCCTTTCAGGGCTTTGGTACGATTTTGGCCAATTACCCGTTGCCGGCGGATTTGCCGAACAAGTAGCTGAGCTGGAAAACGCTGATTCATCTTGGTCAATAGCAGGCGGGACTTTTTTCTCGGGACTTTTGGCTGCTAAAGACCCTACTATCCGTCAATATTGCGCCACTCATGCTGTCAAAGCATTTGAAAGTGCTGTTTCTTTGGCGCCGGAAAAAGTGGAGCACCGTGTGAACCTGGCGCTCGTGTGGGCTGAAAACCCTCCGCCCGACAACCCGATGCAAGCCGTGCTCATGCTCCGCGATCTGGAAAGTAAACATCCAGAGAATCCATCTGTTTACAATGCGCTCGGGCGTTTGGCCATCAAGACCGGCCAATGGCAGCGCGCCACCGAACGATTGGAAAAAGCCTGGTCGCTCGACAAAAAGAACCCAAATACCCCCTGCCTTCTGGCACAAGCCTATGAAGGGGCAGGCAACATAGCAAAATCAACCGAGTACGCAGCCCTGTGTAAAGGGAAGTGACTACTCACAACTCATAACCTGCCACGCTCAAGCGTGGCCCATAAATTTTCAGAGCAGTATGCCTTGCGGAAAAAAACGTAAACGACACAAAATTGCCACCCACAAGCGCAAAAAGCGCTTGCGCAAGAACCGTCACAAGAAGAAGCGTTAAGTAACTGAACCACAGGTACTTGGTCAATTTACAATCAAGCACTGAAGGGGTCAGCGACATCGACGCGGACGTCGAAAAATAGCGAAACTTTCCGAGGGCAGTTGCCCTTGGAAAGTTTTTCGCTGTATGCCGCATTTGGACATTATCCAGTCCACCCTTTTGATTGGCAGTCTATCCCAAGCAGTTCTTTGGCAAGCATTTCACCACCCCTATCCTTAAGGACATTCGCTGCATTTTTGAGTTTCCCAGGCAAAAATGAATCAGCCCTCCTTGTCAGCTGAACTGTTGAACCGACGCAACGCGACCGAGCCCTATCCAGTCGCATATTGCACTGCCAATCCGCCGCATTTTCCCGACGGCCATTTCCTGCCGCCTGCGCCACCCCGGTGCTTGGTGAGGGGACTTTTGATGCCTGTGCAAAACCATATTCATCCTCGTGGATAAAGAACTAATCATCAACGCGACCGAAACGGGCGTTGAGCTCGCACTGATCGAGAACGGCAAATTGGCCGAACTCCACCACCAGAAAACCAACAACAACTTCACCGTAGGCGATATTTTCATCGGCAAAATCCGAAAGATGATGCCTGGACTGAACGCAGCGTTTGTGGACATTGGCCACCGCAAGGACGCTTTTCTGCATTATACCGATTTAGGCCCAAAACTTCGCTCGCTTATAAAGTGGTCTAATGGAGTTGCCAACGGCAGTATCAACACCTCCAAACTCGACAACTTCAAGTACGAAGAAGACATCGTGAAAACGGGCAAAGTGGATCAAGTGCTCAACAAGCGCTTTCCTATCTTGGTGCAAATCTTGAAAGAGCCCATCTCGACCAAAGGCCCCCGCCTTTCTTGCGAAGTGACCCTGCCCGGGCGTTATATGGTCATCTCGCCCTTTTCAGACACTGTTTCTGTATCGAAAAAAATTGCCAACTCGGAGGAACGCAAACGCCTGCATGCTCTGGCAGAAAGCATCCGCCCCAAGAACTTCAGCCTCATCATCCGCACCGCTGCCGAAGGACGCAAAGTGCAAGAGCTTCATGAGGAACTGATACAATTGCTTGGCAAATGGGACGAAATTTTCAAGCAGCTGAAAACCGAGGCGCCACCCGCCAAGCTACTGAGCGAATTGGACAAAACAGGCAGCGTGCTCCGCGACCTGTTGACGGACAATTTTAGCCGAGTAGTGGTCAACGACAAGGACTTGTACGCCGATATCAGGGCTTATTTGCAGAGTATCAGCCCTGACCAGGTAAACATCCTTCAAATGCACAGCAATACAAAGCCAATCTTTGATGCTTTTGGTGTGACACGCCAGGTGAAGGCCGCCTTTGGCAAAACCGCCACGATGAGTTCCGGGGCCTACCTCATTATAGAAAAGACTGAGGCCATGCACGTGATTGACGTAAACAGCGGCCACAAAATCGTGAGTCACGACGTAGATCAAGCCATTTTTGGCGTAAATCTCGAAGCAGCGGAAGAGATTTCGCGACAAATCCGCCTGCGCGATATTGGTGGACTGATCGTGATTGATTTTATTGACATGAAGAACCTCGAACACCGGAAGCAGTTGAGCAAGGCAATGGAGGATTTCATGCGCAAAGACCGCTCGCAACATACCATCTTGCCGCTTTCCAAATTCGGCCTCATGCAGATCACGCGCGAGCGCGCGCGCCCTGAAGTCATGGTGAATACTGCCGAAATGTGCCCCACCTGCAACGGCACCGGGCAAGTGAATGCCACGATCCTGATGACCGACGACATCGAGCGGGATTTGGAATTTATCATGCAGTCAAGGCCCAAATCGCCCCTGAATCTTCGCGTTCACCCATTTTTGGAGGCCTTCCTCAAAAAAGGTTTCCCCAGCCGACAAATGCGCTGGTTTATACGCTACAACAAGTGGGTTCGCGTGGCAGCGCACACGGATTTTCACCTCACGGAATACCGTTTTTTTGACGGGAATGATGATGAGATAAGGCTGAACTGAGAAGCTCGGTCCTAGCTTAAGATTGCAGACAAGAAATAAATTGGCCCGCTCCGAGGAATCGGGGCGGGCCAATTTTATTAACACTACGACGATCGCAACAAGGCACAAGCTCACCCGGTGTTGCTTTCCTCATTGAGGGATTTATTTACTTATGCGCGAGTGCAAGTCCATTATTTCAATTTAAAAACAACACCTGATTTCACCCTTATCTCACCGTTTATGGCCTTCAAATGGATGCGGTTGAAATCTTCGGTCGGAAAGAAAATATCGGTCATAACCACTTCTCCATCATCCGCAAAAAGTTCGCAGGAGGCCACGTCAAAATAGAGGTGCAAGCGCAAAACCCTGTCTGTTTTGAAGCGCGGCGCCACAGTGCGTTTCACAGCAAATTTGTCCGAAAAAGCGAGGTTCCCAGCCTTCGTCCGATCGCTGTAAAATTCGTTTTTCCCTGCATCGAAGCCTACACTGTACTCCTCTCCTTTCGAGTTTGAAAGCACGATTGAAAAATCCGTTTTAGATTTTTCAGGCAATTCAACCTCAAGCAGCATTTCCATACCAGCAGGTGAAACCCCGAGTTTGTCCGTCAAGTCAAGCACACCCTTAATCGGTTGATTATCAATCAATATTTTTTTCCCGCGCAAGGTTTCCAACTCCTTCACTGGCAGTGAAACGAGACGGGGTCCGACTGCAGTTTTCTGTAACCGCAACGCCCTCGGCAACGTCATCGCGCTGCGCCAAGCCTGGGTAGGCACGACCGTCGCATAGTCCCAATTGGACATCCAGCCCAAGAAAAGCCGCCGCCCGTCGGACTTAGGGATATCCGACCAGGTTACCCCTGCGTAATTGTCGCGGCCCCAATCAAGCCATACGGCTTTTTCGTTTTTCACAGCTTGGGCAAAATCGGAGTCGAGTGTGAAGTTTTTGCCATCAAAATTGCCGACAAAATATTGGGTGCCAGATCCTCCATTGGGTGCACCGGGATTGATACTCAAGAGCAGTACCCACTTGGATTCACCGGGCGATTTCAAGTCACCCGGTGAATCCAAGTGTTTTGGGTTAGTTCGCCCCGGAACGGAGTTCCGGGTTACTACCATCGGAAACAAGTCCGGACACTCCCATACTCCCCCATGCGAGCCAAATTCTTTACCAAAATCGCTCAGGTGTTTCCAGTTTTT
>JACMMM010000713.1 GCA_014379065.1 Saprospiraceae bacterium | reverse complement strand
CGCAACAAACGCCAAAACAGACTGCATGCAAAGCAAGCCCCAAAAAAGGCAAATGCCTGCAAGCCCAAAAGCGAGAAAACGAAGTCGGCTCGCAAGTGGTGGTATGGCTTTTAGGCCGTCGAGATCAGGGGCGTTTACGCCTCCGACAGCATCATGCTGCGCTGTAAACGGCGCATTTCCTGGCGGCATAAAGACCATGCTACCGCTACTAACGAAAAACGCCGCCAGCACCGCAAATAAAATCCCATCTACCGTGTGCCAGGCCATGGGCGGGTAGCAGTGCGCCGACACGACAAAACCCAGCACCGCCAACTGCCACTGCCGACTGCTACTGCCAACTGCTACTGCCGCTCCCAGCCACGAATACAGCGCGACTTTGCCATAAAACACCCAGCGCTCGCCCAAAACTGCAAAATGTTCGGGCAGTATTTGGAGTTCCAAGGCTCGAAGCCACACGGGTAGGGGAGGGCGAACATATATAATGTCGAGGTATAACACTTTTCCGTTCAGCACTTGCCAGCCCAGCCCAGTGAGGAAGCCGCCATCAGTTTCGTTCACGCCAAATGGGGCGTAGTAAAGGCAATAGCCCGCTACAATGCTGAAAAACAGCAGTTTCCAGAGGACCTTGGATGTTTTACCCGCCGTAGGCTTTTTATCCGCCAAAGTGTTGACGAAGGTGGAGCCGAAGGAGGGTGGACTTTGGATATTGGACATTCGCGTTACTCTGAAAATCAGTAAATATTTTGCACTCCTTTCCTGGTACCGCCGAGCCACGGCTCTGCATATTCAGCAGCGATTCCCGGTTTGTGGAAATTACTAATCTAAAAGACCGAGAATCGCTGGCGCTAACGGGAACTGTATGACTTGAACAATTCAAAATTCCTGACAAAAATCTGAAAAGTCTCGGGCTTGTTGCTCGCTATCTTTGCGCGATGAATTCAAGGCCTTATCCCACCCCCGCCACCTTCACCCGCGCCCGCAGCGGCGAACTTTTTGAAACCGCCAAAACCTACTTCCCGGGCGGCGTACACAGCCCCGTTCGGGCCTTCAAAAGTGTGCAAGGGCCAGCCATTTTTTTTGAACGCGGCGAAGGCTGCCACCTTTTTGATGTTGATGGTCAGGCATTTGTAGATTTTTGCTGCTCTTGGGGCCCACTCATTCTTGGCCACGTACACCCCGCAGTGCTCGAACGTGTGCAAACAACCGCAGCAAACGGGATGTCTTTTGGCACCCCCACGCCACACGATAACTTAATCGGGAAACTTATCCTCGACAATCACCGCTTTATCGAGATGATCCGCTTTGTCAGCAGCGGCACGGAGGCCGTGATGAGTGCCCTTCGACTGGCACGCGGAGTGACTGGACGCAGCAAGGTCATCAAATTCGAGGGTTGCTATCATGGCCATGTAGATTCGATGCTCGTAAAGGCAGGCTCTGGTCTCGTCACGTTCGGTATCAGCACCTCAGCGGGTATTCCCGAAGCGTATGCCCAAGAGACCATCGTGGTGCCGCTGGCCGACCCGGAGGCTTTGGAATCGGCCTTGCGTCAAAACGCGGGCGAGGTGGCCTGTGTCATTATCGAGCCCATTCCTGCGAACAATGGATTGTTGCTGCAAAACATAGAATTCCTACAGTTTTTGCGCGAAAAAACCCGAGAATACGGCGTTTTGCTCATTTTTGATGAAGTGATTTCAGGCTTCCGGGTAGGATTTGAAGGCGCTGCGGGACTATACGATATTGAGCCCGACATACTCACTTTTGGCAAAATCATCGGTGGCGGGATGCCCGTGGGGGCTTATGCAGCAAGCCGGGCAATCATGGAAAACGTGGCACCGATGGGTCCGGTGTACCAAGCGGGAACCTTGAGTGCCAATCCGGTAGCGATGGCGGCTGGCTTTGCTACGCTGACCGAATTGCTGAAACCGGGTTTTTACGAATCCTTGGAAGAAAAAACGGCGCAATTCACGATGCACTTGCAAGCATATTGCGACACCCGGGGTTACGAGGTCACATTTCCACACGTGGGTTCTATTTTTTGGCCGACCTTCACCCGGAAACATATTCACCGCAGCGACGAGATTGACGGCTCGCGTATGGATTTTTTCAAAACGATGCACTTGGAATGCCTCAAACGCGGGGTCTATTTTGGCCCGTCGGGATACGAAGTGGGCTTTGTTTCTGCCGCGCATACAGAAGCAGATTTGGATTTTGCGGCAGAGATGATTTGCGAAAGTCTGGACGTGGTGTTTGAGGGGTGATTAGGTTTGTCCGGGAGTGTCCTGATTACTCCAATCCCTTACTTTGTCTTCGCCTGTCTTTTTCCCTTGGGTTGAAATCACTTGGGAGAAAATATCTTTGCCCTCCAATTCAACCAAGGGGAAGCCCGTTTTTTGCAATACCTTGAAATGCAAGGTTCAAACGAAATAAATTTCGTGCCACTATACACATGAGAAACTACTACTCTTTCCTGCTTTTTTTCTTCCTTCCAACCCTCTTGTTTTCCCAAAAAGGAGCGGTGCGCGGCAATGTATTTGACAAAACAAGTGCTGCCCCGATAGGCTTTGCCACCGTGAGCATCGAAGGTGTTGGCTTAGGCACTACGACCGACTTGAATGGTTTTTTTACCATCAGCAATGTGCCGGTGGGGCCGCAAAAACTAAAGATTTCATTCATTGGCTTTGCAGATTACATCCATGATATTGAGGTGAAAAAAGGGGAAATCCTTTACCAAAACGTATTTTTGGTAGAGGGAAGCAGCACGGAGCTGGATGAGGTGGTTGTCAGCGGCAAAAAGTCGCAAGCCAAAGCCGAAGTCCAGATTTCAAAAATTGCCATCACGCCCAAGCAGATTCGTTCACTGCCCTCGGCAGGCGGCCAGGCCGACGTGGCGCAGTACCTTACGGTGCTGCCAGGTGTAGTATTCACGGGCGACCAAGGCGGACAGCTCTACATTCGGGGCGGCTCGCCCGTGCAAAACCGCATCCTGCTCGACGGGATGACGATCTACAACCCTTTCCACAGCATTGGCTTTTTCTCGGTTTTTGAGACCGAACTTATCCGCAATGTGGACGTGCTCACAGGCGGCTTCAATGCCGATTACGGTGGGCGCATCTCGGCTGTGGTGGACGTAAAAACCCGCGAGGGCAACCGGAAACGCCTTGCCGGGATTGTCTCAGGAAGCCCCTTTCAAGCCAAAGCACTTATTGAAGGCCCTTTAATCCCGCTCAAAGAAGAAGGCGGCGCGAGCATATCGTTTGTATTGACCGGGAAAAAGTCGCTGATAGACCGAACAGCGCGTTCCTTGTACAGTTATGTGGGCGACACGACCGATATTTTTGGTGTTTTTGAACAATCCGAATTATGGAAAGCGCCCAATCGCGATACCAATCTCGTGCGCGGCGTACCCTTTGAATATGGCGATTTGTACGGCAAAGTCACGCTCCTAACGGGCAATGGAAGCAAGCTCAACGTCTTTGGCTTCAACTACACCGACGGGGTGCATTACGGCATCACTGATTTTGGCTGGAAAAGCAGTGGCGGGGGGCTAGATTTCACGGTTATCCCGGCGAACTCCAATACGATTATTGGTGGGGTAATCACGGTCTCTGGCTATGATTCGCACATCGAAGAATCAGATCGCTTGCCGCGCACCAGTTCAATTTCTGGCTACTCTGCCGGACTGAACTTTACCAATTTTGGGCGCGACAGCGAGTTGAAGTACGGGATCGAGCTTAATGGTTTCAAGACAGATTTTCAGTTTATCAATTTTAAAGGCTATCCCATTGGCCAAACAGAAAACACCACTGAAATTAGTGCTTATGCCAAGTTTCGCCGCAAATTCGG
>JACMMM010000712.1 GCA_014379065.1 Saprospiraceae bacterium | reverse complement strand
GGCCGCTTGCGCGATATGGCCGACGGTACACTACGACCTCACGCTTTGGCTCGGGCGCTGGCTGAAATGGTCTGTACCGGCGGCTTTAGCCGCAGGAAACACGCGAAATTTGTCAACTTTCAAAAAGTTGACAAATTTTCTCTCGACCCTTGCAAAACGCAGGTCGGCGACTAAAGTCGAGGGTGCTTTTCTTGCGGCTAAAGCCGCCGGTACAGACACGGCCATCCAATCCTCCGAGCTCCAATCCCTCTTTCGCCTTGATTGGTTTTTGGAAGGCGAAATCCCGCGCCAAGACCGGCAAACCCTGCTCGAATGGCTGGAAACCACGGACGGCCCCTTGCTGCTCCGTCTTCAAGCCGCCATTCACGGGTTATTGGCTCAAAATCCACCGCCCAAAAACAGTGCGGCCTGGCCCGGGTTCGAGATGAACCTCGCCTTGCTCGAATGGCGCAGCACCGCCGACCCAGCCCGCCGCGCCGAATTGGAGGCCAAACTCGAAGAAATGCTCCAGCAGGGCATCAAGCCCGATTTCACGGTGGTAAAATATCTCGACCGACCACGCAACCCGCTGGATAACCTAGTGCCAGATACCTTCCGGCGCTACCTACACCCTGCAGGAAAACCCGGCCTCGGCTGGCGCAAATGGGCTAAAGAAGCCGCTATGGCTGTTGGCTGTTGGCTTGCTGCATTGGGCGCGGCATTCTGGTGGCAACCCACGCTCCCGGACACCTGTATGGGCGAACTCGTGACTTGGCGAGGCCAAAAACTCTGCCTCGTAACCCCTGCCGATCATGCGCTTTACCGGGAACGTTTGGCTTGCGATTCGCTGGCGAATGCAATTTTCCCGCTGCCTAGATCAAGACAAATGCCAGATTTTAAATGGCTGGATTCGCTTACCACACGCACCCGAGCTGAACTCGCACCTTTGGATTCTGCCCGAAGCCAATACGAACGTTATATCGGATTGCGCTTAATAGATTTGGCGGCCTTTCACCGACTTCGGGCCGATTCTGTAGGGTTGCTGGTGCGATTAGGATGGGCATTTGAAGAAGAACACTTGGGGGAATTATTGCAGACTTGTGCTTATGCTACACAGGCCTTCATGATGGATAGCACTTCTACGACCATTAGAGAGTACCATCTCGCTTGCAAATCGGGAAAACTAGGGTTTGTTGAGCCGCAAACCGAACGCTATGCCAACGCCAGCACCCGCGATGCCGTAACAAAAGCCCGAGCCGTTTTTGCCCAAAAAGGCTACGTTTTTGAAGAATATTATCCCAACATTATCGCTCTGCGGCGCACCAAAGACCGTCAACCAGATGTCTGGCAAGACCTGCTCCTCGTGCTGTGGCGTACACCCGACAGCATCTGGCAAAGCCGAACCTATAGTTGCACTACCATGCCGGGGCAATATTTTGTACAAAACCCACGCAACTCCAAGGGCTCGCCTATGATAGCGCCGGGGCAATACCTCAATTTGTTCGAACCTGGTGTGGTGCGCGACCGCGCTGCCTTGGTGCAGCGCGGCACCATCACGCTCTACCGTGATGCCAATAAATCTGGCTCCATTGACGCTGCCGACCCCATAGACCGGGGCGATTCCTTTGGTATGAATATCCACAATACCAAAATGGACCAGGAACCAGCGACGATAGGCCAATGGTCAGAAGGGAATATCGTGATGCCCAAGAAAAACGAGCGGGCAGAACTCCAGCGCATCTACACCATGGCTTACAAAAGCCAGGGCCGCCGCTTCGCGCTGACCCTGTTGACACAAGACGATATGCCCGGGCTGTTTGCAGTCAACGAAGCTGCCCCAACACCCGGTTCAGAACAGCCTGACTCCATTACCATTGGCACCGGACAGAAAGCTCCCGAGCAGCCAAGCGAGAAAGCACCTCTGGAGACAGTGACCGCCCGAGCTCGCCGATCTGGCCTCGAGATGCTAGCCGTAGAAGGCGGCAGCTACTTCATGGGCAGTCACGAAGACGACAAACAAAGAAATGACGATGAATGCCGGCATCCTGTAACAGTCAAATCTTTTGAGATGGGTAAATACGAGGTAACACAAGCCGACTGGCGCACAGTGATGGGTAAAGATCCGTCTGATCTCTACAACAAAGGCTGCGATGAGTGTCCGGTCGAGCGAGTTTCGTGGGATGATGTGCAGGAATTCTTGAAAAAAATAAATGCCCAGCTTAAGCCCGGCCAAAGGCCCTATCGCTTACCGAGCGAAAAGGAGTGGGAATATGCGGCACGCGGCGGAGCTAAGAGCGAAAGGTATAATTACGCGGGCAACAATGATTTGAAAAAAGTTGCATGGTTCTCCCGTAACTATAATTTAAATAACACCTTCGGGGAAGAACAATCAACTCACCCAGTAGGCGAACTCGAGGCTAATGAATTGGGTTTTTTCGATATGAGTGGAAATGTTTTGGAATGGTGTCAGGATAACTATATGCCTTATATGGGTTGCCTTAGCACAAAACAGGCCAGTTCAGATAAAGTTATGCGTGGAGGAGCTTGGAATCTCGACTTTAAGTATTGTCGTTCTTCTTATCGCCTTGGGAGTGCGTCATATGACAAAAGTAACAGGGTTGGTTTTAGGGTAGTTAAAGACTAAAAAGTTTTGTCTTTTTTACTTTCTATGAAAATACGACCTTAGGTAATTAAAGACAATGAAAAGCAATGCCAAAGAACAATAGCAAAAGGTGTATATCCTAGGGAGAGCAGTAAGTGCGTCAAATTTTACATCTTTTAAGAAGTTCTCAAATTTCCACCTTGCCGCACCATGTGCGCGTACCCCGAGTGAGTACCCGGCAGTGCAAGCACTCAGCCAAAGCGCACTTGATGCGGACGGGTTCCGACAGAATGACAAAGATTGAGGGCTCGGGGAGGCAAGAAAAACCAATCTGATCTAGAGTTTTAGATAAGCCGTTTTGCGTCCCGGAACTAATTCCCATAACCTTTCCGTTCTGCGCCCCAAAATTCCACCCAATGCACCATCTCGAATTTCCAAACAACAAAATCTCCCGACTCCAGCGACAAAAACGCCGCGACAAACGCCTGTCCGAGGAGCTCATTGAGTGCCGTCGCTACAATGGGGGAGATTCCAACAAAAAAAAGCGGCAGAAAGGAGAACGCAGGTATCTTCAAAATATGGAGCGCAATGGTATCTATCCTTCGCACGAGTCTATTGACTTTAACTACTCCACCTATTTTGGGGATAACCTGGAGCCGCTGGAACGTTTCCTGCGCAGCAATGTGGGGCGTCCTTGGTCGGAAGTCTATTCCGAACTGAGCCGACAACTCGACCGAAGCACTGTTTCCGGGGAGCACGTGTTTCAACATTTGCAAGATTACATGGGCAATTCACGTTGGGAGAATCAAATCCCCCTTGAAAGCCAACAGTACCGAAAGCAAAATGATGGTATTTCAACCCGTTTTGGCGTACATCCAGAAACAGACCTGCTTTGCATCGTAAATCCCAAAAACCCGCTTCCCAAAGGGCCTTTTCCGAAACAGGCACGATTCAAAAAAGCAAAACAACGGCTCAAATTGAAGATGCGTTTGGGCTTGGAACAAAAATCAAGGCCGCAAAAACCGTTGCCAAATCTAAAAGAATGGTTTCAGCAGTTCGTCTTGCAGCAAGTTAGTGCATCAAACGGCTACAAATGGGACGAATTTTTGCACAAAAACGCCGATTTTTGGGAGGGTGACGTACATATCATCCTGAATTTACACAGGATGGAATGGACAACTTACCAAAAGCGGCTCTATGGAGCAAAATTCCAAGAGGTTCCTGCCAACAAACTGAAAGGAAGGCTCTGGCTCAAATCTTCGAGCATTGAAAAGCCAAAGCAAATCGTCTTTGAGAGTCTCTGGGATACAAGCTATCTCAAGATGTTGGATTGGGTGGAAGGGTAGGGGAGCTAACATTTTTCTTTTCCAAAAAATCTATGGATGTTTGCCTCCCACAAAACGCATCCTCCCGGAATGAAGATCCCCCACCTATTTACCCTTCTGATCTTGCTGCATTCGGTGCAAGCCGTTTTTGCTCAATCCCCCGCGCCATCAGGGACGGGTAAAGAGGAGGCAAAAGCGCCCAACGAATTTTTGCCTTACAAGTTAGGTGAGCAATTTACCCCGCACTATTTGCTAAACGCATATTTCGAGCAACTTGCCGCTGCTGAACCAACCACCATGCGTTTGGAAAAATACGGCCTTACCATCGAATCTCGGCCTTTGCAGATCGCCATTTTTTCTTCTGCCGATAACATGGCGCGGCTCGAAAAAATCAGGGTCAACAATCTTCGACTCGCCGGAATGGCTGAGGGCCAACCCGACCTGAGCAATCCAATTGCCATTGTATGGATCAGCATGAGCGTTCATGGCAATGAACCTTCCGGCTCAGAATGCAGCATGGAACTGGCTTACCGCCTCGCCACTCAGCCGGACGAAAAAATACGGGAATGGCTCAAAAACACGATCGTCATTCTGGACCCTTCGCTCAACCCAGATGGCTATGATCGCTACACGAGCTGGAGTCGAATGGCTTCTAACCTTGTCAACAATGCCGACCCGGATGCCCGCGAGCACCGCGAACCTTGGCCGGGCGGGCGCGTAAACCACTATTATTTTGACCTCAACCGCGACTGGGCTTGGGCCACACAGGCAGAAACCAAACAGCGGCTCGTGGCCTATCACCGTTGGCTTCCCCATGTCCACCCTGACGTGCACGAACAGGGTATAAATGAACCTTACTATTTCGCTCCGGCTGCAGAACCCATGCACGAACTGATTACCTCATGGCAACGGGATTTTCAAGTGGAAATTGGGGAAAACAACGCGCGCCATTTTGACAACAAAGGCTGGTATTACTTCACCAGAGAGGTTTTTGACCTGTTTTACCCTTCTTACGGCGATACTTATCCAACGTTCAATGGGGCTATCGGAATGACCTACGAACAAGGCGGCGGCCCAAGGGGTGGTCGCGCTGTTAATATGGACAATGGCGACACGCTCACGCTTCAAGACCGCATTGAGCACCATCTTGCGACCTCGCTTTCGACCATCGAAGTGAGCAGCAAAAGCGCAAAACCGCTGGTTGAAAATTTCCGGGAATACTTCCGGCACACCTCCACAGAGCCGCAAGGCCAATTCAAGGCTTTTGTGATCCGAGAGGCCAACGACCCGAACAAAGTAAAAGTGCTCTGCGAATTGCTTGATCAGCACCATATTCGATATGGTCGCGTAGGCACGGGCATGAGCGGTGTGAAGGCATTCGACTACGCGAGCGGCAAAGAAATAAGCGCTTCTATCAATCCCAACGATTTGGTTGTCAGCGCATATCAACCCCATTCGGTCATGGTGCAAGCTTTGTTTGAACCAGAGGCGAAATTGGCCGATTCTATGACTTACGATATTACGGCATGGTCGCTTCCTTTTGCCCATGGGCTGGACGCGTATGCTTTGAAGGAACGTTTGGAGCCCAGAAAACCCTACGAATCATACCGCCCGCAGAAAGATTTGGCAACCGATTCGCCCTACGCATGGTGTGTGCATCGGCACTCTTTGGCGGAAGCACAGTTTGTGGGGGCCTTATTGCAAAAAGGCGTTCGGGTGCGGACGGCTATGGAGCCTTTTTCATTGGCGGATCAACAGTATGCGGCGGGCGCGTTTGTGGTTTCCAAAATTGACAACCATAATCTAAAAAGCGTACTGGACAGCATCGTTATTAAGGCTGCTGAAGCGGCCAACGTTCGACTTTATCCTGTATTTACGGGTTCTGCTAAAACTGGGAAAGACCTTGGTTCAGAGATTTTCCATTTGGTAAAACCTCCAAAAATTGCCCTCGTTTATGGTGATGAGGTGAACGAAAACGCTTACGGCCACACCTGGTTTTTCTTTGAGCGGGAATTGGGGTACCCCGTCACCCCAATTCCATTGGATAAGCTGCAAAAAATTGATTTAAGCAAATACACTACCCTGATTTTCCCAAACGGGAATTATATATTGGATGAAAAAACCTTGGAAACCCTCACAAAATGGACGGAAAAAGGTGGGCGGCT
>JACMMM010000711.1 GCA_014379065.1 Saprospiraceae bacterium | reverse complement strand
TCAAGGGCGCGTATGAGCGTTTTTTCCCGATCGAATACGGGTTGGAGACGAGCCGTTTTTTCAATTTCCGGAAATTCCCGTTGCAAAGCCCCACCCAAGGGCGCAGGAGTATGGAAAGTTGGATGTTCCTTATCCTCTATTCCAGTATTCAGCTTTAAGAAAGTAGTGCCAACCTCATACAGATCATTGGCACGAGGATGCTGGCGGTCATAATGCGTCTCCTCAAAGATGTACAAGGAAATCAGCATGCAACAGGACATGCCAACGGCCAGCCCAAAAATGTTGATCGCAGAGAAAAATTTGTTCTTTTGAAAATTGCGAAAAAGGACTTTCCAATAGTTTTGTATCATGGCTGGTAGTTGTTTGAAATAAGGACTTAAATACTGTTTCACTCCGACCGGAGTGACTCAACAGGATTCGCCAAAGCCGCCCGGATGCTCTGAATGGCGACCGTGAAGGTCGCCACTATTACAGCGGCTAAAGCCGCCGCTACAAACATCCACCACTGCAATTCAATGCGATAAGCAAAATCAGATAGCCACAAATTCATAAAGTAATAGGCGATGGGTGATGAAATGAGTACTGCCACCAGCACCAGTTTTATAAAGTCTTTGGCCAGAAGTCCCATGATACCCGCCACCGAAGCGCCCAGGACTTTTCGGATGCCAATTTCTTTGGTGCGTCGCTCGGCAGTGTAAGCGGCTAACCCGAACAATCCAAGGCAAGCAATGAAAATCGAGAACAAAGAAAACACGCCAAACAAGGATCCAAAACGGAGTTCGGAGCGGTACTGCGTGCCCAGTTTGTCATCCAAAAAGGCGTATTCAAAATAGGCTTCCGGGAAGTGTTTTTTCCATTTCGCCTCGACTTCGGCAATGGCTTGGGGCGCATGACTCATGTCAATCCTAAGAATGATTTGGGATATACGGGTTGCCGTCAGGTGCATGACCAAGGGCTCTACTTTATGTTTCAAGGAGTTGAAATTAAAATCCTCCACAATACCAATCACTTGTCCCCTGCGCCCGCTCATCTGGAAGGGTTTTCCAATGGCCAATTCTGGCGTTTCCCAACCAAATGCTTTGACGGCGGCTTCGTTCAGAACGTAGTTCTGCGTCGTATCCGTCGGCGTGTCGCTTGGAAATTGGCGGGAGAAATTGCGCCCGGCCAGGAATTTCAACCCAAGTACCTGGGCATAATCATAATCCACGCTGTAACGAAACGTGGCGCTTCGGACTATCTTCCCGGTATTGTCCACAGTAGCCACGCCATTGTTGCCTGTACCGTTGATGGGGAGCGTGTTTGCGTGCGCCATGCCCTTGATGAGCGTTTGGTTGGCCGTCACCTCGTTTCGGAAGGCTTCGATACCGCGTATGACCGTTTGATCGCCATTGACTTTTAGGGCCAACAGCGCATCTTTTTCATAACCGAGGTTTTTGTTCCGGATAAAATCCATTTGCCCGCGAATCACCAATACGCTGACAATCAAGGCAATGGAAATGGAAAATTGAACCACGACCAGCATTTTTCGCAACCCTACTTTCCCAGAATTGCCTGCTGCGGCATCCAAATTGCCTTTCAGTACCGCAACCGGACGGAAACCCGACAACACAAACGCTGGGTACGCGCCCGCCACCAAACCAAACAACAAAGCCGTGCCGACCAACAAGGAAGGCAAAGCCGGGACATCGAAAATGCCGATTGCTTTATCCGTCATGTTTTCAAAAACAGGCTGGCAAAGCCAGGAAAGCACCATGGTCAGCGATACGGCCAGCAAAGCCGTCAAGACCGATTCGGCCAGAAACTGTCGTGCCAACTGTCCGCGTTGTGCCCCTAGCGCTTTTCGAACGCCCACGTTCCGGGCATATTTGGAAGCGCGTGCGGTCGCCATATTTACATAATTGATGCCCGCTATGAGGAGGATGAGCAAACCGATTGTTCCAAAAATGTAAAGATTTGCTGCGCTGCCATTCTCGCCGATTTCGTAGCGGCGATCGGAGTGCAGGTAAATGTCTGACACGGGTTGCAGTAAAAATTCCCAACGACTGTTTGAACCGTGTTTACTAAAAATTGGATCGAGGTGTTTTTTGTAAAAATCGGGCATTTTTGCCTGCAAGGCAGCGACGCTTGTTTCGGGCTTTAACAACAGGTAGGTGAAATAGCTATTATCGCCCCAGCCTTCCTCCGTCAACAAGCTCGGATCATACTTCAAAAAGGTGCTGAAAGAGATCAGCAGATTGAAGTTAAAATGAGAAGGACGGGGTTTTCCTTCCAGAACGCCGGTTACCCGATAAGTTGCCCCGCGCCCGGAGGTATCGTACTGCAAAATGGTCAAGGATTGCCCAATGGGGTCTTGTGCTCCGAAGTATTTTCGGGCAAGTTCTTCGGTCAAGACCACTGTATTTGGCTCGTTCAGTGCGGTCTGGACATCGCCTTGTTGGAGTTTATAATTGAAAACGGAAAAGAAGGAAGGGTCAACCGTCAACAAATACTCCTCGGCAAATTGTCTGTCACCTACTTTGACCACCGCATCGTGCGGATCAAAGCGGACAAAATCCTGAATCTCCGGATAATCTCCTTTTAACGCAGGGCCCATTGGGACGCATGAAACCGCATGTTCAAAAGTTTCCGTTTCCGTGGATACCTTTCCCGTAATCCGCACAAT
>JACMMM010000710.1 GCA_014379065.1 Saprospiraceae bacterium | reverse complement strand
TCAACAGTCAACAGTCAACCCTCCCCCTTGCTCCTGCTCATTGAAGATGACACCGAATTGCGGCAATTTTTACGGGCCTCTCTTCCTTCGGAATACCGAATCGCCGAAGCAGCCGATGGCGAAGAAGGTATCCAAATGGCGCTCGAACTAATACCAGATCTCGTGATTAGTGATTTGATGATGCCAAAAAAGAACGGGTTTGAAGTAGTGGAGGCCTTGAAAAGCAATCCTTCTACCTCGCACATTCCGTTCATCCTGCTCACCGCAAAAGCGGCTATAGAATCAAAAATTCAGGGCTTGCGTCATGGAGCAGATGCGTATTTGACCAAACCTTTCAGGGCGGATGAACTGGTAACGTATATTGAAAATCTCCTCCTCTCGAGAAAGCGCCTACAGGAGCATTTTTCAAAAAGCGTCCAAAGCCAAACCGTGGCGATCAGTGCCGTGGCAGCTTTTCCTTTACAAGAAAACGAATTCCTCCAGCGCTTGATTCAAGTAGTGGAAGCCAACCTAGACAATGAAGACATGGATGCAGATACGTTTGCCCGCTCTGTTTTCATTTCCCGCTCTCAACTGCACCGAAAAATAAACGCACTGACGGGTACGTCCCTCACAGAGTTTGTGCGCAATCATCGGCTTGATCGTGCTAAGGATATGCTGGCCCAACGCGAGGGAAGTATTTCGGAAATTGCCTGGCGCACGGGGTTCCAGAATGCCAAATATTTTTCTACTTGTTTCAAGGAAAGGTTTGGCACGACCCCGAGCGGGTTTGTTGCGGGGTAGCAGTTGGTTCAAAACAAGCAGGTACCATCCGCCCCCTTGAGTGCTGGCATCCCGAGATTAATTCAAAAAAGCCGCCCGATTGCTCGGGACGGCTCGATTGTCACTTGAAGTTAGGGCCTCACTTGAAGTGAGGCCCTAACTTTTACGCGCTTAGCGTTGTACCACCACCTTGGCAAACTTCACTTCTTTACCATTCTGGATGGCAAGCGTGTAAAGCCCTGCTGGCAGTTCGCCGTATTCAAACACCTTGACCATGTTGCCCGTGCGGAAGTCTGCTTGTTCACGCGCCACCAACTGGCCGAGGCCATCGTAGAGAATGAAATCAATTTCACCATCGCCTCCGCCATTGGCGGACTGTCCGAGCATCTCTACCGTGAACGTACCGACGTTCGGGTTCGGGAAGAGGCGGAAGGATTGAGCATTAGACGGCAAAAGAGAGCCCACCCCGCTCACAATCGTATCGCAGGGTCCCTCCAAAGCCCCGAGTCTGTAGTTGGGGAAGTTGGGCATGAGCACACTGGAAAGCGAGGGCAGCCAAATGGCGTGCTGCTCCACATCACAGGCCAGTCCCGGCTCGTTAGGATGTTGAATAATGTGCAGCACCTGATTGTCAGCCTTGGTATTTATATAAATTTTACCATCCGGGCCATTGGTCATTTGGAAAAAGGTTGCCGGAAAGGGCGCCAAAGTACTATCATATTCAGCCACAACTACCATGCTTGCACTAAGGTTGGGAGCCCAGAGGTCGTACTGCTGCACTCGGATTCCAGAGGTAAGGTACAAGTAGCGGCTATTGGGAGAAACAGATACCCCATTGCCTGCAAAAGGAAGGGAATCCCAACCTAAACGAATCGGGTTGGACATTGCGCCCGTACAACGGTCGAAGTCGAAAGCCGACAGGCAGCTTAACGAGTTGTGAAAATACTTACTCCCATCGGGCGAAAATGCCGATTGGCTGCTCCAATACTGAAAGTCCACTGGCCAGCCTATCTGGTCAAAATCCTGTATGCCTTTGTATTCGACACCCGTCTCAGTGAGCAGGCTTACATGTATGCTGTTGCTGTTGCACCTGGGCGACACCAACCACCAATCGCGCCCGTTGGCATGACGAGTGGCCGAAACTTGGTCACCCAAGAACAATGAATCGTTCACCAGAACATTGTTCTTGGAAATTACTCTCCCGTTCCCATTATCGCCGGAGGCATCGATCACAGAGTAAAACAGATTCATGGGAGCCCACGATGCGTCGTCGTGCCGGGTATGAAAGAGATAGTACAAATTGTCGCTGCCGGGTTTTGGCAGGAAAATACACCCTTGCCAGGATGGATAATTAGTCTGCCCGCAAAATTCGTTGAACACCACGCCAGGGCTGATAGAGTCTCCATTAAGCATAATTTTATGGTTTCGATTTAAGATCCTACAGCCATCGGCATAGGCCACCAAATGCCCTTCCTTGTCAGCGATAGAAGCTTTGGGGCGGTCAATAATATAACTCTGAGGTGTGAAGGAGAGCGGTTCATCCTTGAAATCCATCAGTATTCCGCCAAAATGTGTACCATTGGAACCAACAGAAACTTGTCCATAACCAATAGTCCAGATATAATCGTGTTTGTCCTGAGCGCAAATGGTAAAAACTGTTAAGGTTAAGACTTGCAAAAGGCATATAGTCTTTTTCATAAAAAAGGAGTTGTTGAAATAATTAAACACCCACCGATCAAGCATGGTTAGGAACGGTACATTCAGACCTCCCGAATTGATAGAGCTCGGAAGGTCTGGATGTAACCTGCATCAAATGGTTAGCGCAAGATGGAGATTTTGGAAGAACCGGATACTTTACCCTCTGGATCGGTTAGTACCACCCAGTATAGCCCTTGCGGTTGCTGCCTAAGATCAAGCGTAGATTGTAGGGCATCAGCAAGAATGCTGAGCATGACCACTTGTTGGCCATGTGCATTGTACACGGAGAGCATCCCAGCTTGGTGCGGGGGGAGATTTAACTCGATCAGTCCAGTGCTTGGGTTGGGGGAAACGCGCAAAATCCCGGTTACTCCAACGCTTTTACCATGACGCTCCTCTGATTGTTCATGCCCTTCATCCCAATTTGAATATAGTTGTTGGTCGCAAGGGTCCAATAGCCCGACAACCAGATTGGCAGCTGACCTAAGGCTTGTATCCAGCGCTAACAGGAGCGCAGCCTCATACAGATCCTCCGTCATGGGCAAATCGAGCAAACGCCGTATGCGCAGTTCGCTTAGTATTTTTTGGGCTGACTCGTAGGGTTGCGTGGTACTGATCTCGGCGTTGTATTCGAGGGCACTTTGGAGCGCTGTCGAAATTAGCTCGTTTCGGGCAACATGGAACGAATCTTCGGCAGCAGCGTTGGCAGAAAAATCTTGCAAGAGGGTATCGCGTAGTTCAAACCATACTTCTGTCAAGCTGTCTGGAACTGAAAAGTCCGTATTTTCGTCGAAGGACGCTAATGTGTCCAGCGCCAGCTTAGCATCGGCCCAGTAATCGTTCAAAGTATCCTGGTCGGTATTTGACAGGTACAGTGCATCGCGCACTTGCAGGGATACGTTTGCTAGTGAATCCAGCCTGCTGCCCGCATAATAGTTGAAAAACGTCTCCTCCGGCGAACTGCTTGGACGAAGTTCGGGGAAGAGCAATAACTTCGTATAAGTAGCACGCTTTAACTCCCATAACATCGCCCCTCCGAGGGTGGTCGTATTGTTAACCACCTCCTTTTCAGCGGGCGTGAGCGAACGCGGCAGTGCCTCGGCATGGAGATCACAGTAGTCCAAACTCGTCGTATCACTATAGTGAAACCAAAGTAAAGTTCCAGGATCAGGAAATAGCTTCCCACTTGGAGGCAGCCACGGGAGATCATCGTCTTCCGGCACACGGAATTCTGACAAAAATGGATTTCCAAACGAAACACTCGCAGCGGTTGCGACAGCATCCGGGTCTGTGGACCACCGGTTCCCTCGGCCAAATTGCGGGCCTATAAAAGCGGGAGATGTATTGATGCCCAAGCCTATAGAATGGTGATTAATATGATTTTCCCTAAACATAACGTCATTGCCGCCTAAAAAATGGAAGCCCCATACGGAAAGATCAACAGTATTGTCACAGTACTCGGTACCGTTTACGTTCGTGGAATGAAAACCACAGGTCAAAGGGTCATCGCCAGGGTCTGCACTGGTGCCCAATATCTCGTTGGTGCGCATAATGTGTCCTTTAGAGATAGCCTGATCTCCGGTCAGCCAAATACCGAACCCCAGCTGGTCAACGGTATATTCTATGTTGTTGTCTTCAATAACTAAATTGTCGGAATTGCCCAATGTAGCGTAGATGCCATTTACAGGGCCTGCAGCGGGGTTCGAGTTGATAGTCAGGCTATTTTGCAAGATGAGCATTTCGCTCGTTGCATCTACCTTATCCACAATGCGGATACAGTTGACCCCGGCAGTGTGGTTGTTCCCTAAGACTAATGTATTACTATCTATTCTGGCGTTTATACCGAATGCCCCTTGTGGGCGCTCGGCATAAATGCCAAAAGTCCATCTGGCCCCGTCCATATCAAAATCGTTGCCGTAGATAATCATTGAATGGGTGCTTGCGCCTCCTTCAGTGTGAATCCCTTCCCACCACGAACCACTAAAATAATTTTGCACGGCATTAAAGACTCCTGTCCCTCGCACAAGGATGCCTATGTCACCTGTGTCCTTAAAGGTACAATGATCGGCAAATAAAACGCCGCCAGTGCTCCAAATACCGTCGTAGCCTATATTTTCGAAAACATTTCTTGTCGAAGTTACACGGCCATTTCTCGAAACTATCCCATTTACGAGGCAACTGAAAAGGTTGGAAAGCACGTGCTGGTTGACACCGATTGTGGTAATAACCCGGTCATAGAAAATACCTGCGAAAGCCAGCGGGTATTCAGGCATTTGTACAGTATCCAATGAGCCTGCCCGCTCGGACAATTCGGCGGTCTGAAAAAAAATGATTCCCTGTTAAAACAGCATTTAAGGCTAAGTCATCCCGCCTCAGGTTGCTCACGCCAATATGGTTGTTTCGAAAATCGTTGTCGAAAATGTTGTATCCATTAGTTGGAACTGTTTGTATTTCATCCAGTGTTAATCCGATGTAGGCATCTTCGACGCTATTGCTTCCGAAATTAAAATACAAGCCACCAGTCGCGCCGGAAGCTTCTACAACAATGCCCTGCCACATTTCATTACAGCCAAAGAATTGGCAATTGGCAAAGAATATCTTCATACGCTTGGTTCCAACCGGGCTGACGAGGATGCGCGCATCGCCCCGCATTTTGAAAATGCAGTCTTCGAACCGAACGTTTTGCGTGATTCTATAGGTACCTCCTATTTCAATGACTTTATTTTGCACCAGCCCATTAAAGGGAATGCCTTGATTTGCTGTGGTAGTTCCAGAAGCCCAACAATAACCCTCTGAGCAAGTATATTCACTGTAAGATTCGCAAGTTCGTGAGCCGTCAAGACAGTTTCCTGGTAACACGGGCGTTGGCTGACATGATACATGTAGCTCTTCTTCCTCCTGAGCCCGTATCTGGCCAACGCAGACCAATATAGTCAATAAAATGAGGAACGGAGTGCGCTGGAGCGTTGAACGTTGGAGCGTAAAACTTAAGATTTGTTTCATATTTGATATATGTTAAAACGTTAAATCATTATTTCACCCATCAGGCAAGCCATCTGGGGATACATAGTAGAGATATAGATTGCTCCTGAACACATTAACGAAAGAGCAAAAACGTGTGCAATGTAGCCAATCAAATCCCAAACCACCAAGCGTCACGAATAAATTTAACAAACGCCCTAAAGGAAAACTATTGTTGGCAATCTAAAATCGTTTCAATATAAAAAGCCGCCCCGACTTTTCGGGACGGCTCTCTTCCTACCGTAATTTACAATAAAAAAGCATCGTCAATCTTGTACCACCAATCGCTTCTGGCCTTTCAAAGCTCCTGATTGGAAATAAACAACATAAACACCTGGTACAAAATTCCCGGAACGCAAGGGGAAACTGTTCTCGCCTTCCATCCCTACGCCTTCCTGGCTAAACACCATCCTGCCTTGCATGTCCAGTACCTCAATGATAAACGGCTGGTCTGACGGCAAGTGCGGTCAGTTTTAGCTGGGCGTATTGAACGTCGTCAGGGATGAGGTAATCCTGATAGGTGCCGTTATAAGCGACAACGTTTATTAGACCGTTGTCATTCAAACCGGTTTGCGCCAGTGCCTCTTGGCTAGTGGACAAAAACATCAGGAATAGCACCTGACAAAGCAGTACTTGGAGATAGGAAAAGAAGAGAATCTTTTTCATTGTAATGACAGGGTACAGTGGTGATAAACCTTTGTTCAAAATGTTCTTACGGCGAGGCTGAATGAACGGGACAAAGGTGCCCGGGGGCCACAAGAACAATCCTGCCAAAAACAGGAACAATCCTGCCAAGGTGGTTAAAATATTCATTATCAATAAATTACACAGGAATTTCCGCTTTCTTTTGGTTTGTCATGTCGTAACGAAGTGAAGACACCCACACAATCCATGTTCCTTAGAATCGCTTGTCAGGGGCATTTCGAGTGACTTGAGTTGTGTGGGTGTCTTCACTTCGTTGCGACATGACAAATCGAGCGGGGGCGTTACGAAAAAACACCCGGCTCCAGCATAGAGCTCTGCTGCAAATAAGCCGAAGGGTGCTTGCCAAAGTGCTGCTCGAACACTCGGGTGAAATAGGTGGGCGTATCAAATCCAACAGCGTAGGCCACTTCGGAGAGCGTACTGTACGCGCGCTGTTGCAGGAGGTGGCGGGCTTTCTGCAAGCGCACTTCCTGGATGTATTGATTGGGCGTCAGCCCGGTGAGGCGTTTGATCTCGCGGAAGAACTGGCGCTCGCTTACGGCGCCTGCATCTACCAGGTATCCAACTTGTAAGGGGAGGCCTTTGTCGAGGGCATGCTTCGCGGCAGTTTCTATAGTCTTCAACCATACCTCGTCCCGGGCTTCCACTTTTTCAAAGGAAATATCGGGCACTGCTTTCTCTATGAAGGCCTGTCGGCTGCGGTAATTGGCAATCAGGTTCGATATCCGTGCGCTGAGTTCCGGCGGAGAAAATGGCTTCACCAGATAATCGTCCACCCCAAGGCGAAGCGCTTGAATTTTGTCGTCTTGCTCCGCACGGGCAGTGAGCAGTATGACAGGAGTCTGCCGCCAATGCGCGTGCGCCTTCAGATTGGTCAGCAATTCATAGCCATCCATGCGGGGCATCATCACGTCGGACAGGATCAGGGAAAACTGAAGACTCCCTGCTTCGTCAGCCTCTAATAAACCCCATGCTTCCTGTCCATCATTGGCGACCGTCAATTGATAATCTGCCGATAACAGGGATTGCAACAATGCCTGCATGTCGGGGTTGTCTTCTACCAACAGGATATGGTCTCGTGTGGTTTGTCCGTCGGACGGAATGATTGATATCCGTTCTGGCTGGGTCACTTGGACAGGGTCAGTCATCTGAATATCTTCAGACGGTACTTCCGGAACTTGGACTGCCATGCCCTGCACCTTTTTCAGCGGAAGGCTTAGGCTAAATACACTCCCGTTTCCCCACTCACTTTCCACCAACAAATCGCCTTTCATCAGCAAAGCCAGTTCTTTGGCGAGTGCCAATCCAATGCCCGTGCCGCCCGCTGTTGCCAGGTCATGGCGCTTGGTTTGGAAATAGCGTTCGAACAAGTGCGGAATGTCCTCCGTTGGTATACCCCGACCTGTGTCTGCGACCCGGATGTTTATAAGTGCCTGCCCGTCGTCGTTTGAAGTTTGTTCTAAAATGGACAGTTTGACTTCTCCTTCCGGTTGCGTGAATTTTAGGGCATTTGAAATAAGGTTGTTGATAACCTTTTCAAGCCGTTTTCGATCAATCCCAAGCGTCAGGCCTTGGTTCGCCTGATAATCGAGCACATAGTGGATGCGCTTCATTTGTGATTGCGAATCATATGCGCTGAACAATTGCCGGCACCAGGGATAAAAATCCGT
>JACMMM010000709.1 GCA_014379065.1 Saprospiraceae bacterium | reverse complement strand
TATTGGTGATTGGTTTTATTGGTGATTGGTTTTATTGGTGATTGGTTTTATTGGTGATTGGTTCTATTGGTGATTGGTTTTATTGGTGATTGGTTTTATTGGTGATTGGTTTTATTGGTGATTGGTACTCATGCTGACCAGTCACTAATCACCAATAAACCAATCACCAAACAAACGTTTTTCCTTGATCAAACGTGCCACTTCGGGCGGTACTTTTTCTTCCCAGCCTGTTGCGCCGTTCTGAATCATGTTCAAAACCTCTTTATGGTAAATGTCGAGAATCGCGGGATTAAACTCATGAATGTCAACAATGTTGCGGTTTTCCAACAGGTGATCGTACAAAAAATGGATGGCTTGTGGGATGGGGAGGTTTCGGGAGGTCGTGAGGTTTTGCACCGCCTTTGTCCCGGCCTGCTTAGCCTCGGCGGAGGAGTTGAATTGAGTTGGAGTGGGCGAACCCTCCTTCGCGCTACGCGCTTCGGCGGGTAAAGCGGGTAAACATGGATAAATATAAAACCGCACGTTGCGCGGGAAAACCTCGCCAAACGCAACAAGCAGGTTATCGGGATTCGCATCGCTCGTTTCATGAAGGATATTTTGGAGTTTACGTGCCCCCATGGCCAAGCCGATATGGGGGATTTTATAATCAGCAAAATACGCGATGAGTCGCTTGTGCTGTATGCAATCCGAAATGATGACCGTCTGGCCCAGCGCACAAAGGATTTCAGCACGGTCAAGGAAGTCGCGCTCACTTAGCTCGCCATCCGCCCGAAGATTATCGAGGGTAATTTCTGCAAGGACAAAAGCATTGTTCGCATTTACATCTGCCTCCGCGAGAAATTGCTCCCTGGCGCATCGGATCATGTCCTCTTGCACCAGCGTAGGTGGCCGGTAACTCCCACGTGCCACAAGAATGGATTTTTTGTAAAGAAACTCTCCCGCATGGAGGCTGTCGCCATCCGGGCCAAAAATCGCTACCTCGCTCAATTGGTTTTTGACCAACCAAAGGCACAGGAGTCGGTTGTCAAGTTGTTGAAAATCAGGGCCTTTCAGCCGCACCATGTCTATTTTCACCCGCCCAAACAGGTTGTCCATCAAGGAGCGGAGCAGGGTTTCGGGATCGTTTTGATAGCGGAAACAGGCGTAAAGCATATTCACCCCAAGAATGCCCACTGCCTGCTGCTGAAGGCGATTGTCTTGATCCAAAAGGCGGACATGCAGCACCAAATCGTTCGGCTTTGAATGGGGGTTTAACTGAAACCGAAGCCCAAGCCAACCATCTCCTTTAATGGTTTTTTGGTAATTGATGGCTGCCACTGTATCGGCAAATGCAAAAAAGCACTGTTCAGATCGCAGCGTACGGAGTCGGCCTTCCATCAATGCGTACTCGTGGGCAAGCATTTTGTAAAGCCTTGATTCACAAACATAGCGGCCTTTACCATGCTCCTCCGCGCCATAAATTTCGTCGCTCACTACTTTGTCGTAAGCGCTCATTGTCTTGGCAATCGTGCCCGCCGCCGCGCCCGCCTGAAAGAAATGCCGTGCCACTTCCTGCCCCGCGCCAATCTCGGCGAATGCGCCATACACACGCTCGTCAAGGTTGATTTCCAACGCTTTTTGCTCTGTTTCTAAAATTCTACGGTTCATAAATGGGGACGCAAGGTACGGCATGGTAGGGCGAAATTCATTTCGCTTCAACGCATGAGAAGTGACACTTTTTAAAAAAGTGTCACTTCTGCACCAAAACGCTCTAGAAAAGAAGTGTGCTTGACTACCTACCTTTGCCCGCCTTTCCAGCCCCCCCCTCCTTCGCCAAGGCTTTGGCGGGTAAAAAATCCACACCTAAACAAATACACACCACACATGAAGTTCGCTACAAAAGCTATCCACGCTGGCATTGAGCCAGACCCAAGTACCGGGGCAGTGATGACGCCTATTTTCCAGACCTCTACTTACGCCCAAACTTCGCCTGGCGATCACAAGGGCTACGAGTACGGCCGCACTCAAAATCCGACCCGGTCGGTATTGGAAAAAAACCTTGCCGCACTCGAAAACGGTACGGAAGCCATCTGTTTTTCATCTGGCCTAGCAGCGCAGGATGCTGTGGTAAAACTATTTTCAAGTGGCGATGAAGTACTGGCGGTCAATGACTTGTATGGCGGCTCCTACCGTCAAATGGTGCGGGTTTGGGGACAATGGGGGCTGAAAAGCCGTTTCGTAGATATGTACACTGCCGCCAATGTAGAACGCGAAATCAGCCCTGCCACCAAACTCATCTGGATCGAAACACCCACCAACCCAATGCTCAACATTGTGGATATTGCGGCAGTGTGCGCCATTGCCCGGAAGCACGGTATCCTGACTTGCATAGACAATACTTTCGCTTCGCCGTACCTTCAAAACCCGCTTGATCTGGGCGCTGACATCGTGCTGCACTCCGCCACTAAGTACATTGGTGGCCACTCGGACGTGGTCCATGGATGTCTTGTGGTAAAAGATGCGGAACTCGCCCAACGCCTGCATTTCCTCCAAAATGCCTGTGGCGCAGTGCCGGGTCCGCAGGATTGCTTCCTCATTTTGCGCGGCATCAAAACCCTGCACCTACGCGTACAACGTGCTTGCGAAAACGCTGCTGTTATTGCCGAATACCTCTCGAAACACCCGAAAGTCGAGAAGGTATATTGGCCCGGTTTTGCCAGCCATCCCGGCCACGAAATTGCCAAAAAGCAAATGCGGATGTTTGGCGCGATGGTGTCTTTTGACTTGAAAGACAATTCTTTGGAACATGCCACGAAGGTGATGAGCAGCACAGAATTGTTTACCCTCGCAGAATCTCTGGGCGGCGTGGAATCGCTCATCGGTCACCCGGCAAGCATGACCCACGCCAGCATTCCACGCGAAGAGCGGCTTAAGGTTGGACTGACGGATTCGCTCATTCGCCTCAGTGTTGGCGTGGAAGATGTGGATGATTTGATAGAGGATTTGGGCAAATCTTTGTCTTGATTTTACATAAGCCGCTACTAGTTGAACTAGCAGTGCTTATTATCAGTGTAAATTTAGCGCAAGTAGTAGCATCACAATCTAAATTTACCTTTTATCAACATGAAAAAAATCTTTCTCCTTTTGATCTTGTGCGCTTGGCTCGCACCGCATTCTCTTTCCGCAAGACATATCTTGGGTGGTAGCATGGGTTATTATTATACACCCGATGGCCAATTGAAGATAGAAATGGTGATTTACCAAGACTGTTGGATCACCAGCGCAGCGTTTGATAGTCCTGCGGAAATAGCCGTTTATAAATCTTCCGGCGAACTATTTACGACTTTCAGCCTGAATGATTATGACTATAAGAAAATTGAATCAGACAGTAATTCTTGCTTCAGCGATTTCTCATCGTGCATAGAGCGCGGCATTTACACCTTCCCGGTTTCCTTGCCAGATGATGGCAACACCTATCTCGTCGTTTACCAGCGTTGCTGCCGTTCGACAGATCTTTCTAATTTGATCAATCCGAATGAAATAGGTTTTACCATTGACGTAGAAATTACCAGCCAAGCCCGCTTGTTAAAAAACAACAGCCCTCGTTGGACCGCTGATCCCATGTTCAACATTTGTGTTCACGAGCCGATTGTGTTGGACCTTGCCGTTGCCGAACCGGAAGGCGACATATTGTTGTACTCATTTTGCAAGCCGCTTGTTGGTGGTGGCCCCATAGTTTCTACTCCAGATCTCTTTAGTTGCATTGGAGCAAAGCCTACACCACCCTGCCCGCCACCTTATGACGCAGTGCCATTTGCCGTTCCCACCTACAGTTCCAACAACCCCCTAGGCTCGGCAATTTCTCAAATAAATGCGATCAATGGAGTATGGGGCATTACAGCAGATTATATTGGAAAGTTCAACTACGCAGTTTGTGTACAGGAATACCGCAATGGCGTTTTGCTTTCGAGTGTTCGACGAGACATGACGTTATGGGTGCAGGATTTTGTCGGCACGAACGAGACCAAGGGCTTTGCAACACTCACTTGCTCGCCCAACCCTGTAGGCGATGCAATGCTTCTATCCACAGAAATGTTTGAAGGAAAAAACATCCAGATCGAACTCGCCGATCTATCGGGTAAAATCTGGCTTGCTGAAAAACGCATGAACGTTGCGTCAAAAGAACTGTTGAATATAACCACATTGCCCGCCGGTGTTTACCTCGTCAGAATTCTGGCAAAAGGGAAAACAGCAACGGGTAGGTTTGTACATCAGTAGCCAAGCCCCCCAAACCGTCCAATTTCAGCAATCTATGTCGCGTTTATCGCTAATTTTTACCCGCCGAAGCCTTATTGCCAGCCGTATCTTGATTGGCTGGGGCGTAGGAGGGCTTCTGACTGCGCTCACCGCGCTTTCCCTATCCGCTCAGCCAAACCTCCAACGCATCGGCCATCTTTCTTATGGTTCCCTTTCCTTGGCGGGGTGCTGGCATCATGTGGACAAGGTAGGTGGCGAATGGGCACTCGTGGGCACCAACACGGGACTCAGTATTGTGAATTTGAACGATCCAACCCAGCCCGTAGAGCGATTTAAGGTGCCAGGCCCGACCAACAACTGGCGAGAGGTGAAAACTTGGGCGGGCTATGCCTACATTGGCTCGGAAGCGCTAAACAGCGGCATCACGATTGTCAACCTGAATTATTTGCCCGACAGCATTCAATGGAAAGTGTGGCGTGGCGATGGATTTTTTGATAGCCTGGTAATAAAAAGTCACGCCTTAGAGGCAGAGGCTGGATACCTCTATATCTGCGGTGGCACCAGCATCTCGAATGGCGTGGTCATTGCCAACCTTGTTGACCCCTGGAACCCGCATATTTTGAGCAAATACGCCGCTAATTACGTGCATGATGCTTTTATCCGAGGCGACACACTCTGGTCCAGTGAGATTTATCAAGGCCAATTTGGCGTGGTGGATATTTCTAACAGAACCAACCCCGTATTGCTCGCCACCCAGCCCACTCCAGGCGCTTTCAACCACAATACGGGCCTTTCCAACGATAGCAAAACACTGTTTACCACAGATGAAAAAACGGGGGCACCGCTTGCATCGTTCGATGTTTCAAAATTGGACGATATTCGTATGCTAGACGTGTATTTTCCGAGCAAAAAACCGTCTGGGGAGGTTCACAACGTCCGGGTGACGAAAGGAGATTTCCTCGTTTGCCCAAGCTACAGAGGGCAGTTGACCATTGTGGATGGCTCGCAGCCAGACAACCTCATTGAAATCGCCTGGGATTCTCTGGGCCTCTCACTCGTTTGGGATGCCGATCCTTACCTGCCTTCAGGTATCATTTTCGCGACCGCCAAAACCGAAGGCCTTTTTATATATCAGCCAACCTATACCCATGCCGCTTGGATTCAGGGTTTGGTAACAGATGCTAACACGGGTTTCCCGCTCTCGGACGCCAAAGTTTTTGTGCTAAACTCGCCCAATGCAGATACTACTGGCGCAAACGGGGTTTACAAAACGGGGGCAGCAGCCACCGGTTCTTACACCTTGAGGGTGGAGCGTGTGGGCTACCAACCGCAGGTGATCAGCAATGTGTCGCTCTTAAGCGGAAGCATTACCTCGCTCAATTTCGCTTTGTCACCTTTGATAATTGGTACAGAAAATATTGAAAATGAACCCTTTTTGCGCGTATCGCCCACGCCTTTCGAGGATTTTTTGAGGGTTGAATTTCCGGAGGGAAGCCTATTCAAGGGCGAAACAACAATGCTACGTTTGAGCGATTTCTCTGGAAAAAGCATTTTGGAAAAAAAGGCGGACGACAGCGGAATCACCGTTTTGGAAGGCTTGAAAAACCTGCCGACGGGGACCTATTTTCTTCATGTAGTGAATGAAAAAGGTTTGAACAAAGTGATAAAGGTGGCGAAGATATAGGCTACCTGCCAACTACCACCCGATACGCCATCCTGCTTCCACCTTGCTCTACCCACAAAACATACACCCCGCTGGACAAACGCGAGGTGTCAAAAAAGTAAGCTGCTTCACTGCCTGATTGATTTTCAATCAATCGGCCCGACAAGTCAGTGAACCGAATGCGAACGTCGGCTCCGCTTTTTTTGCTGATATAAACACCCACTTCATCCGCAGCAGGATTGGGTAAAATTCGGACACCCAACCCTGAAGAAATCTCTTCCACGCCAACCGCAATGAGCTGAATGGTCAGCACCGTGTTACATCCGTTCCCGCTTGTCACCGTAACCGAGTATAGACCGTTCGTCAGTCCAAAAACGTCCTCGGTTGTACTGCCATTGCTCCAAAGAAAAGTGAAAGGTGCCTGTCCGCCCAGCACCAATAGATCAATATACCCATCGGCGGCACCCGGGACGGATTCTTCATCAAAAAGCGCCAAAACTTCCAGCGTTGAAGGCACGATGATGGTGCTTATATCTACGCAATCAATTGCATCTGTTACTGTAACGGTAACCACACCGGAGAAACCATCGGGCAACAACAAACTCTGCTCCGTGCCGCCTAAAGACCATAGGTATTCATAGGGCTCAATGCCCCCTGAGGCGGTGGCAACCACCGTTTTATCTTCCAGATTGCAAGGATTGCCCTCAAAAGTAAAATCTGTGGCAAGACCCATGCCGCCTTGGACAAGAACATCCAAACAACTGACAGAAGAGCAGCCATTTGCTCCTGTCACAGCAAGGCAATAAGTGCCCGGTTCTGTGACCACCGGGTTTTGCAAAGAGCTTGTCCATCCTCCGAAGTTAGACCAGGCATAGGTAACGTTTGGGCTATTAGAATGCCCAAACAATTGCACGGAAGGATGCGTACAATCCAGCACCAGACCGTTGTGGGTAATGAATGCGCCAGGCGGATCAGAATCCTCCTGTACTGTAATGTTGTAGTCCTTGGAACAACCATTCGCCGTAGAGGAAACCCTAAAAACAAAAAAGGATCCCAGCGCAATGATTTGCCCTGGAAATACTTCTACTCCATCAGCAAAATAATGCACGTTGGCTGGCGCATCCGGGACAGTATAGGGCGTCGGTGTGTTGCAGTTTAATGTAACAGTGTTGGGTAAATTTATTTGCGGCAACATCGTGTCCACATATACCGTAGCATAAGCCGCTGTGGTACAGCCATTGGGAGCGGTCACCACTACGGTGTAAACACCGCCTTCGGTAGCGATAAAGCCATTGTGAAGTTCGCCGTTGGGCTTGTACCATTGCACGGAACTATTGGCCGGGTCAAAATGCGTTCCCAAAGTCAGTGAAGTAACATTGCAATTCAAGAAGCCACCCAATCCAATGGCGGTTGGCCCCGTTCCAGGAACAAAGACGACCGATTTGGGTGCGCCTGTGCTGGAATTGTAAAATGCGCCCGCACCCGGCGTGACCTCCAATTTCACAGCCCGAACGGAGTAAAACAGGGTATCCGCAGGCGGTAAAATATCTTCCCATGAAGTTTGGAACAGCAAATCTGGCGTTACCCGGATATAAGGCCCATCAAGACTAAAGGAGCGGTAAATCAGGTACGCCACCACTTCTGGGTCGGGCGAAGCCGTCCAGTGCAGGTTGACTTTGTCGCAATTGGAAACGACCGTCAAGTTGCTTGCAGGCGCAACAATTTTTGCCCGAATTGTCGGGTCACCGAGCAGCGCGATGTGGGCGCCGCTTTCGCCATTAGAGTCACCGTAGGCCGTGTTGAATTGAGCGTTTTGGGTTTCTTTTAGGCAATAGCCAATGGTTTCACCGCTGGCTAATCCGTGCTGCATCCAATGTGGGCGGCCCGCCCAGCTAACGCTGAGCACGCTGCCTTTTGAGGCAAGCAGGGCTGGCATCAGCGGGTTGGTTTCAAAATCCCAATCGCCAAAATAGTCGCCATACAAGTTGGCAAACACCGTCCGAACCGAGTCCGTCGCAAAATTTGCCGCAGTACCTATCCCGCCTGCACTCGAATAGGTCCCGTTTGTGCCCGC
>JACMMM010000708.1 GCA_014379065.1 Saprospiraceae bacterium | reverse complement strand
GCATGAGGCAAAACGCAGGGTGCGCAATCGGAAAAAACAAGAACAAGATATTAGGCAAAGGATAGCGAGACAAGCCGTTTTCATTGTTGAAACTGCTTTGGAAAAAATTCCCCAGCGACCAATGCTGCAACATAGAATGCCCAAAGGGATTTTCGGCCCCATCAGCTTTCAGCCAGAAATGCGGCAGCAAAGCCACTCCACCGAATAGTATTGCTCCCAAAATGGCTAACCATTTTTTCTTTGTCCACAAATAATGGCAAAGTATAACGCCCAAAGGTAACAGTAAAGCCGCCAAGGAATACCGAGTGCTAACAGCCAATGCAGCAAAGACTGCCGCCCAAATTGCATCAGTCGCCCGACTGTTTTCAAAAGCGCGAAGCCCGAAGAAAAATGCCGCCAAGGCAAGCAATAGCCCCAAGCCGTCGCTCATGCTGGTCAGGCCAGATCGCAAAAACATCGGAGCAAGCACCAAGCCCAGTCCAGCGTACACCCAGCGACTCATGACCCGGGCACCAGGCGCGAGTAAGGCCAGAAGCCGCTCAAAAACCCACAGCCCGAGCGCCGCCACCAGCCAGGAGACGCATTGCAAGGCCAAGATGGAATCGCCCACCAAAAAACGCATCAGGGCTCCGGCGAGTGGGTAGCCCCCTGCAAATTCAGCATCGCCTATTGTAAGTGGAGGAGTGGGCACATCTTGCCAACAGTCAAAAATCACCCGGCTCTGGCGCAGATACTCGTGGGCATCCTGGCCGTACAACCCGTTGAAATGCAACAGGTAGCTCAAAAAGAAAAGGCTCAAAAAGAAAAGCCCCGGCAAAAGTCGGGGGAAGAGGGCGTGCGAAGTCATGCTTACAAATCACTGTCCTTATTGTTACGAAGGGGGAAGGTAAAGCTCGGCAGTGTATCCAGAGTGCTGTACTTTTGCTCCCCGGCAAAAAGCCGCGACTCCGCACCATGTCCCGATCCCGACGCACACAATCACTCCTCCAGTTTGGCCTGTTCGCAGGCATCTTGCTGTTTACCAACATATTAGCCAACTCATTTTACAGCCATCTCGACCTTACAGAGGAAAAGCGCTTCACGCTTACCAAACCCACCAAGACGCTTTTGCGCGATCTAAAAGATCGCGTGTATGTACGCGTGCTGCTCGACGGTGATTTCCCGGCAGGCTTCAAACGCCTCCAAACGGCCACCAAGGAAATGCTCGACGACTTCCGTTCTGTAAGCGGATACATTGATTATCAGTTTGAAAACCCTTCACTAGGAAGCGTGGAAGAGGTGAACGAGCGTCGCAAAACCTTGGCGGAGGATGGCATCGTACCTTTCAACCTCCGTGTGGCTGAGTTGGGCGAGAGTTCGCAGCAACTCATTTACCCCGTGGCCATATTCAATTACAATGGTCGCCAAATGGTGGTCAAGCTGTTGGAAAACAATTCTCCGTCACTTTCACCCGACGAGGTGATCAACAATTCGGTGACGCTGCTGGAATACAAATTTGCGAACATCATCAAGAAACTCCGTTCGGCAAAACGGTCCACCATCCTTTTTACCCGCAACCATGGCGAACTTACGGATCTGCAAACCGCCGATTTGGAACGCGGCCTTCAGCAGTTTTACAACACCGACCGCATCTCGCTTGATTCGGTGGTGCAACTCAAGCCCGAAGATTGTGCTTTGCTCGTAGTAGCCAAACCACGCACGGAATTTTCCGAAAAAGACAAATTCAAAATTGACCAATACGCCATGAACGGGGGGCGCGTGCTCTGGCTGCTAGACCAGATGGATGCCAGCCTCGACAGTCTGAGCCTGGCCGGCAAATTCATCTCGACGCCCTACAATTTAAAACTTGAGGATATGCTCTTCAAATACGGCATCCGTATCAACTCTGATGTCGTGCTGGATTTGCAATGCACCAAAATCCCGCTTCAAATAGGACAGGTGGGCAATCAGCCGCAGTACCAACTTTTTGACTGGTATTACCACATCGCTGCACAGCCGGAGGGCATCCACCCGGTGGTAAAAAATCTCGACCGCGTGGAATTCAGTTTCGCCTCCAGCATGGATACCCTGCGCACCAAAACGCCTGTTCGTAAAACGGTCCTGTTGCGCAGCAGTCAGTATAGCAGGATGCAGTTCAATCCCGTGGAACTGAATTTTGAAATCTTGAAATACGACCCAGACCCCGCCAAATTTGACAAAGGCCCTCAAAACCTTGCTGTGCTGCTTGATGGAACCTTCCCTTCGGCATTTGAAAACCGTGTTTCAGAAGAATTGCTGAGCGGTATGAAACAACTCGGCATGGATTTCAAATCGGCCAGCGTGCCCACACGAATGATCGTGATCAGTGATGGTGACGTAGCCGCCAATTTTGTGCGCGATGTGGCAAGCAAACAAACGCTGCCCCTCGGTTTCAACCGATTTGAAAAAGTGACCTACGCTAACAAAGATTTCATTATCAACGCTATAGAGTATCTTATCGAACCCAATGGGGTCATTGAAGCCCGTTCCAAAGAGGTAAAACTCCGCCTGCTCAACACAGTACGGGCAAAAGACGAACAAAACTTTTGGCGGGGGCTGAATTTGGCCTTACCATTACTGTTCTTGGGCGTTTTTGGCTGGCTTTTTAATTGGCTCAGGAAACGGCGTTATGCTAAAAATTGACGTTGGACTTTGGACATTGGACTTTGGACTTTGGACATTGGATAGTGGACTTCGGACGTTGGACATTGGATAGTGGACTGTTTTGTTTTCTGAATATTTATCCGCCGTCCAAAGTCCAGTGTCCAAAGTCCACTATCCAAAGTCCAAAGTCTAGAGTCCAACGTCCAGAGTCCAATAATCCAAAGTCCAGAAATGATAAAACGCATCGTAAAATTGACCTTTCGGGAAGAGGCTGTTCAGACCTTTGTTGCGGAAGTTTTTGAACAAAGCAAGACAAAGATTCGGGCTTTCGAGGGCTGTCGGCACATGGAATTGCTTCAGCACAAAACCCGCAAAAATGTGCTTTTCACCCTCAGCATTTGGGACGATGAGGCGGCACTGGAGGCCTACCGAGCTTCGGCACTTTTTGCCGACACTTGGGCCAAGACCAAAGCCCTTTTTGCCGAAAAAGCCGAAGCTTGGACATTGGAAATAATTGATTAACGTGACCACATTATAATATTATGGAAAAAGACGCAAACGAAACCCACGATCATAAAAACGGGCTCACTCGCAAACGAAAAGTATGGTCCAAAAAGCGGGGTGAGAACGCTTGGACGATGTTCAAGGTCATGGCCGAATTCGTGGACGGCTTTGAGGTGCTAAACAAAGTTGGGCCTTGCGTGTCCATCTTTGGCTCGGCACGCACTAAGCCGGGTACGCCTTACTACGAGTTGGCCGTTAAAATGGCTTCCCGTCTTGTAGAAGAAGGTTACGGTGTTATAACTGGTGGTGGCCCAGGCATCATGGAGGCGGGAAATAAAGGCGCTTGGATGAAAGGCGGCACTTCGATTGGGCTAAATATTGACCTGCCTTTTGAACAACATCACAACGCCTTCATAGCGCCGGATCAAAACCTGAAGCACCGCTATTTTTTTGTTCGGAAAGTGATGTTCGTCAAATATGCCCAGGCGTTTGTGGCCATGCCAGGTGGATTTGGCACCTTGGACGAATTGTTTGAAGTGCTTACGCTGATTCAAACGAATAGGATACAGCGATTTCCAATCGTGCTCATGGGCGTCGAATTTTGGGAGGGGCTGAAAAATTGGATCGTGGAAATTATGCTCAAGCGTCATCACAACATCAGTGCAGAAGACCTTGACCTGTTTCTCCTAACAGACGATCCCGAAGAAGCGATACAATATATCAACAAGTTTTATGCAGAAGATGCGAGCCTGTTGGAGCCGAATTTCGAGTTGTAGGACTTTGGATGTGGGATATTGGATGTTGGACAGTGGACGGCGAGATTTTGGCCAAAAAAAGAAGTGACACTTTTTGAAAAGTGTCACTTCTAGCAACGCTGGATCAAGTCCAACGTCCAATATCCAAGGTTCAAAGTCTATTTTTTGTCCTGCTTCGCAAAAACCTTTCTCAGCAGATCAGAATTGCGGAGGCCCACATCGGAGCGGATACCCTGTTCTTTCTTTTGAACGAGACTGAACATGCCCTTGAGGGCCATTTTCGTAACGTGATCATCGAGTTCAGGATTGGTTTTCGTTACGAATGGCATTTTGTTGTAAGCAGTAACCGAGGTCTTCCAGTATTCGCGGGCGTTGACCTTGTCCAAGGAGGTTTGAATAATCGGTTTGAATTCAGCATAGAGCGGGTTGAAGGTCGTTTTTTCCAAATAGCGCGTAGCAGCGTCGGGGTTGCCCATTAGGATATTCATGGCGTCTTGGAAGGTAAGTTTTTTGATGGCTTCGATAAAAATGGGTTTGGCTTTGGTGGCGGCATCTTCGGCGGCGCGATTCATGCGCTCTGTCAAATCGGCCTCCACGTTGGAAAATCCGGGCACTGCTTTGAGCTTGCTGACGACTTTTTGTGCTTCTTCGGGTAGGAGGATTTTATAAGGCGATTTGAAATAGCCGTCCTTTGCAGAAAGGAAATTTACTGCTTCTCCGATTCCGTTGTTCAGCGCTTCTTTTAGACCATTGCCGGCTTCTTCTTGGCTGAGGGGAATACCTAACCCGGTTTTTTCTTTGGCTTTGGTGAGAATTTTGTCAAACTGGGCCTGTGCAAATTGTGAAACCAAAAGGGCAGTTAAGAGGAGGAGTGATTTTTTAAGCATGATAGTCAATGTGTTAGAATGAAAGGGAGGGAATGTTGCAAAGATCGGTGCTTTAAACGCGAAGAGAAGAAATTAGGAACACAATACCCGAGGGTTTAGACTTTTCTTAACGACGCTGTACCCCGGAACTCTGTTCCGGGGGATCCATCCTACACCCCCGGAACAGCGTTCCGGGGTACATCAAATGAAGTCAATGCTAAAATATCTAGTCAGAGTACTGAGTGCGGTGATCATCTGCTGCACCGTTCTGGCGTATGTATGCCCATACGTGAATCCGGCCAAGTTCTCTTGGTTGTCGTTTTTTGGCACGGCATTCCCTTGGATTTTGTTGGCAAACTTGCTTTTAATCGGTGTTTGGGCTTGGCGCGGCAACCGTTTCGCAGTGTATCACCTGGGCATTTTGGCTTTTGGATGGCAACATATCACGGGTTTCATTGGCTTTGATTTTGGGAAAGACGCTGTACCGGAAAGCGCCATCACAGTGGCCACGCACAATCTGGGCGGCATCTACCAAGGCCGGGAAGCCACCGACCAGTGGCGCGAAAAACGAGCTGCGGCTTATGCAGGCTTTTTGCAGGAAAACGGATTCCCCGACATCCTTTGCACCCAAGAAACCAGTGGCAAATTCTATCGTCTGCTCGCAGAAAAGATGGGCTACCCGTACACGTTCAACCTCAAAAAAGGAACGGTCATCCTCAGTCGCTTTCCCATCGTGGCGGGCGGAGATGTACAGTTTGAAAACACCTCCAACTCCACGCTTTGGGCAGATATTCAAGTCAGTGAAAAAAAAGTGGTGCGTGTGTACGACATTCACCTTCAATCAAATAGAGTCACTAAAACAACCGCAAAAGTCATCCAAAAGGGTGATCTAGACGAAGGCGAAACTTGGCAAGACATCGGCTTTGTGTTGGGCCGCGTAGGCTCAGCCACCAGCCTCCGCGCCGAGCAGGCGCAGAAATTGCGCGAGCACATTGCCGCCTGCAAACTACCCGTCATTATTTGCGGCGACTTCAACGACACGCCCAATTCCTATGTTTACTCCCTACTCTCCGAGGGCCTCAACGACACTTTCCATCAAAAGGCTCTGGGCCTCGGCACCACTTTTGCAGGGGCTTTGCCGCTGCTACGAATTGATTACATCCTGACGGAAAAAAGCATCACCACCTTCTCTTGCCGCACCGCCCGCGATGGCGATTTTTCGGATCACTATCCGGTTTTTGCTGCTTTGGGGATTTGAGCGCATCGGTCAGAAATCAATAGGCTTTTTTTGAGACACTATTAATCGTTTTGTCTTGGTTGAATTTTACAAGTATATAAAGACCTCCTATGATACCTTCTCGCAAAATAGGGAATTCAGAAGTG
>JACMMM010000078.1 GCA_014379065.1 Saprospiraceae bacterium | reverse complement strand
GCGCTTCACGAGGGCTTCTTCAAAACCCATGGCAATCAATTCGGTCGGACCTTTTCGGCATTCGATGTATTGGAAAAGCAAGGGGTCGAGAACTTCATAAGGCGGCAGGCTGTCGGTGTCTTTTTGGCCGGGGCGGAGTTCGGCGGATGGAGGTTTAGTGATAGTATTTTGTGGCACTACCTCACCGTCTTTGTTCAGGTATTTTACTAATTCGTAAATCTCGGTTTTGTACACATCACCGAGCACCGCGATGCCACCGCACATATCGCCGTAGAGCGTTCCGTAACCTACGGACATTTCGCTTTTGTTGGTGGTGTTCAGGAGGATGTGGCCAAATTTATTGCTCATTGCCATGAGCAAAGTGCCACGCACGCGAGCCTGGATATTCTCTTCTGTAACGTTGAAGGGCTGCCCGGCGAATTGTTGGGAAAGCGCCGCCTCGAAGGCATCATACATCGGTTTGATGGCCACGATGTCGTATTGAATGCCCAGGTTTTCGGCCAATTGCCTTGCGTCGTCCACCGAGTGGCCGCTGCTGAACTGGCTTGGCATGAGCAGCACACGCACGTTTTCTGGGCCAAGGGCTTTGGCGGCGAGCACGGCTGTCACGGCAGAATCAATGCCCCCGGATAATCCCAGAATTGCTTTTTTGAAGCCCAACTTTTGGAAGTAGTCGCGTATGCCAAGCACGAGCGCATCGTGAATGAGCTGGATTTTGTTTTTAGGCTGTTCCTGATTGCGGTCACCCTGTACAACTTCCTCTAAATCATAGCATTTCAGGCATTCTTCAAAATACGGCATCTCGTCAAAGACCAATCCGTCTGGTGAGACCACGAGGCTACCCCCATCAAAAATCACGTCCGTTTGCCCGCCCACTTGATTAGCGTAAAACATTGGAATTTTATACCGCTGCACATTGGCGCGTACCGTATGGATGCGAAGTTCTGCATGGGCAAAATCAAAGGGAGAGGCCGAAATATTGACAATGAAATCAGGTTTTTCGGGCATCATCTCGTCGAGCGGACAGACGGTGTAAAGCGGGTTTTCATCGCCCACATTCCAGATGTCTTCACAGATGACTAAGGCGATGCGCTTGCCCTTGAATTCAATGGTTTTGAACTCTTTGGCAGGCTCGAAATAGCGGTATTCGTCAAAAATATCGTAGGTCGGTAACAGCGCTTTGTGCTGAATGCCAATGGTTTCGCCATTGTAAAGGAAATAGGCGGAGTTGTAGAGGTCTTTGCCAGCCAAAACGGGATTGCGCGTGGGCGAGCCGACAATGATTCCAATGCCGTGACTGACTTTTCTCAGTTCATCCACCGAATGTTGGCAACGACGGATAAAATCATCAAACTCGAAAAAATCGCGGGCCGGGTAGCCGCACACGGCGAGTTCGGGGAAACAGATGAGATCGGCTTGCTGGCTTTTGGCCGTTTCTACATCCGCGAGCATTTTGGCGAGGTTTCCCTCGAAGTTGCCGATGTGGAGATTGAGTTGGGAGAGGGCGATGCGCATTAAATTGATTTGATAACTAGTGCTTTGTCTATAATCATGATCTATTTTTTTACAAAAGTACAAAGAAGTAGCATTGAAAATTCCGCTCACCCCTCCACAAAATACATATCAATCTCCCCCTTGTTCTTCGCCGATATTTTGCCCCGGTAATGACAGGGGAAAAAGTCTTTCACCGCTTGGTACGCTTCGCCGGAGATGTTGATGCGACCACCTTCGCCGGCTTGTTCTATCCGTGCAGCGATGTTTACTGTGTCGCCCCAGATGTCGAAAGCGAATTTTTTGGAGCCTACGACCCCCGCTACCACCGGCCCAGAGTGAATGCCGATACGTGCTTCGAAACGTGGAAGCCCTTCCTTACTGCGGCCAGCATTCCATTTAAAAAGCCAGGTTTGCATTTCTTTAGCAGCGGACACCATGTCACGGAGTTGTGCTCCCCCTCCATCTGGAAGGCCCCCGGCGCACATGTAGGCATCCCCGATGGTCTTGATTTTTTCCAAGTCGTACTTTTCAATGATGTCGTCAAATTTTTGGAAACACGTATCGAGTTCCGAGACGAGTTGTTGCGGCGTGAGCTGTTCTGCTATTTGGCTGAACCCCACAAAATCAGCGAACAACACGCTCACCTCATCAAAATAACGGGCCTCGGTTCGACCATTTTTTTTGAGTTCGTCCGCCACTAATGTTGGGAGGATATTGAGCAAAAGGTTCTCAGAGCGCTGCTGTTCTTCCCGGATGGTTTTGTTCTTCTCCTGTAAAACCTTTGTGTTCTGACGCGCCCGCACAAAGCTGAACATAGAGGCTGCGGCCAGCAACAGCAATACACCTATGATAGCATAGTTGAATTTCCGATTGCTCTCCGCTTCGAGCAACGCCAGGTGGGCGTTGGACACCGCCAGCGAATCCATACCCCTGCTAAAAAATACAGAATCGAGCAGCACACGCTGTTGCATCACGAGCATGGCCGTCTTCATTTGCGCTTGTGTCATTTTTTCCAGTTCGGCACCCTGGGCTGCCAGTTTTGCTTGCAAACTCTGGCTTTCTGCCAAAAGTTTGTCCTCGTTTTCGCGGAACTGACGTTGGTTTTCTGCCAGTTCTTTTTGTGTGGTGGAAAGTACGGTTTGTATTTCTTGCCGTGATTCGCCAGGGCCGGCAAGGATGCCTCCGCCATTTTGAATACGCGCAATTTGGTCATCCAAAGCCTTCAGCTCTCTGTCGCGACCAGCCCGTTGAGCGAGGGTGCGGAGATTGTCGAGGTTGTCCAAGAGCAGCGTTTTGTTGGTGCTGCGGGTTTCACGAAGGATTTTTATGCTTTGTTCGAATTGGGCAGCGGCCTTTCGTTTGCCGCTAAACATCATGGCCTTGCCCTCTCGGTTGAGGGCGTTGGCACGGAGTTCTGGCAACTTGAGTTTAGAAGCTAAATCGCCCGCTTCATCTGCATTTTCAATGGCCTTGGCGTATTCGCCCGCATAAAGATTGGCATCAGAGAGCGCGATGAGTATTTCGACTCGCTTACTGGCTTCCGTCCCGCGTAATTGCGCTTCCAATTGGCTGACTTTATCAGTTTGGGCAAAAATCATGGGGGCGCAAGCGCAAAGGATCAAGCCTAATAAGAATGCTTTTGAAATTTTAATGGACACGTGTTGCATGTTTTGAAAAATCGTTGCTAAGGTACGGGGTCAGGTATGGTTAACCACCGGTATTATTTGGCACTCTGCCGTCATTGTTCGGATTGTGGCATGATTTTGTTCCGTCAATTGGGGCAAACAAACGCACACACTCTATGAAACACATCTCAATTTCCGTTTTCAGTTTTTTTTTAATCTTTGGAAGTTTATCTGCGCAAGGGCTTGTTTTTCAGGACACTGTCTTTACAGATCCCGTCTCGCTCAGCGATGAACTGGAGTTCGTCACTTTTCAAAATTGCCGTTTTGTCGATATCGTTGGCGATGCGCTCACTCTTAACAAATGTGGTGCCGTAATTTCAGATTGTACCTTTGAAAACATTGCAGGCGCAGGGATTGTACTGGATAGCAGCGAGATATATCTGATAAACGACACCTTGCGAAACATCATCGGTGATGGTGTGTACGCCGGACATAGCACCGTGGTCGTTCAGGGATGTCAGTTGTCGAGCATAACCGAAACAGCGCTTTATTTTGCTTTCTGTGATTTGGCTGAAGTGGGCGCCTGCGATATAGCCGATGTAAGTGAAGGGGTTTTTGCCTTTGGGCCTGCTGAGGGTCAACTTTCAGTTCTTAACACCAGTATCCGTCGCGTAAATGGGAAGCCGGGCCAACTGGGCACTGGAACTGCAATCTATGCCATGGAATTAAGGCTGGTAGAAATTGAGACCTGTACCATTGACAGTTGCCTGGAATTTGGAATCTTTGTTGAAGCCATTGGTGAAATTGACCCTACTGCAGAATCTGTTTCAATACAGGGCAATACCATAAGCAGAGCCGATTATCTCGGGATTCAAGGAACGAATTCCGCGAATGCAATCATACGGGGCAACGAAATAAGTTACCCCGGTTTTTTGGGCGGTTTTAGCAGTTGTATTTGGTGGGAAGGCGCTGATGCTCGCATCGAGGAAAACCATCTTCATCATGCAATAGAGCATAGTATGGACCAACACGGTTATGGTATTTGGGTCTTAAATTCCGCAACGGTCGCCCGAAACCATATACACGATTGCACCAAGCACGGCATTAGATATTCCATTCATGATGACCCTATTGGGGATGCACCTGTGCTTATTTTCAACAATATTATCCATGATGTAGGAGGACACCCTATTTTCTATGAAGGAGGGGGCTTCAATTCGCCCGAACCGACGCAAATCATTATTCGCAACAATACCCTCCATGCTACACCAACCGTCAACCCTTCACGGGATGCTCCAATTGCAGTTTGCTGTAATGATGTTCCTATTGATGTACAAGGGAATATTCTAATTTATGAAGGTGTAGCGGATACTTCCAGCTATCTGTATGAGGCTTCTGGCAATTGGGTCACCGACAAACTAAACCTAAAAGTTCCCGGCGACATTGATTTCGTGGACTATGCGGGGCGTAATTTTCACTTGGCGTCTTCAAATTCGCCCGCCCATAATTTCCTTCCTTTAAATTTTGGCTTGCCCAACGACGACTTTGATGGCAACCCACGGATCGGCCAACACGATGCAGGCGCCTTTGAATTGATTAGCACTGACACCATCTGCGGATGTTCCAACTGCCCCTCGACGATACCTGATTTGTCTTTCGGTGATTTCATTTACAGCGTGGGGGATATTTCCAACAACGACCTCGCCAGTCCGACGCAAGGGGTATGTGGGGTAAGGGTTCAATTTAAGCATAACTACCTGGGTGATGTATCAATGGAACTGATTTCGCCAGCGGGGCAGTCGGTTCAACTGGTAGGCCCAACAGGATTTTTTGACGCCTCCGACCTGAGTACCTGGGACATAGGTTTTACGACCTGCAACGGCAATGCCCTTCCAGACCCAGGTTTTGCCCCCGTTTGGAACAACAACCAATCCTGGGGCATAGGCGGGAGCTATACGGGCATATATTACCCAGCCAACGGATGTCTCGAAGATTTTAACACAGGCACTGTCACGGGCGACTGGACACTGCGGGCTTTTGACATTCAATCCAGCGATACCGGGGTGGTTTACAAGTTTGAGATGATGTTTTGCGATATGAGCGGGATTTCTTGCCAACCCTGTAGCAACCCTCCCCATGCATTGTTCGCGACGACATCCATTGGATCGTGGTCTGTAGGCGTACAAAATCAAACCACGGGAGGGGTCAATCAATTTCAGATAGATTTTGGCGACGGGTTTACGGCATCCGGGCATTCCATCCCGACGTTTCACACCTACACGGATACTGGCACGTTCCAAATCCGACTCTATGCACTCAACGAGTGTGGGGTGGATACGTTTGTGCAATCTGTTCATATTAAAGGCGCGTTGCCGATTGTCTTTGTCACCGCGCAACCAACGACTGGATGCGTTCCGCTTGCGGTGCAACTGGGCACGGCCTTTTATAGCGAAGTAGATCAGTGGCATTGGATCTGCCCCGGCGCCAGCCCGGCAGTCTCTTTTGAAGCAGAGCCAGTTGTTACTTATACGAATCCCGGGAATTACCTGATTACCTTGATTGTCAGCAATGCGTTCGGCAGCGATACGCTTGAAGATATAGTTACTATACAGGCAGTGACCGGATTGATCAATCCTTCTTTCAGCACCCAAGTGATCGGCGACAGTATCCTTTGTATCAATACCACTCCAAACGCTACGTCTTTTTTCTGGACCATCAACAATGGCAATCCGGTGGGGATAAACACCAGCCCTCAGGTGTTTGAAGTGGATTCTTCGGGTATTTACACCATCGGCCTGACCGTTTCCAATTTCTGTGAAACGGCCTCGGCATTCAATACCGTGACGGTGGTTATTTCCGGGGAGAAAAATTTAGAAGCGGCGGGTTGGCAATTTGCGCTTTCGCCCAATCCGAATGATGGGCGGTTTAATTTAAACATTGTTTCGCCTGAAAATGCGGGAGGGCAATTGTCGGTTTTAAATGCGCTTGGGGAGGAGATTTTTGCTGAAAATATTCAAGCGGTGGAGGGGAGGAATATGTTTCCGGTTGGGTTGGGGGAATTGCCTGCGGGGTTATATAGTTTGCATTTTAGGACGGAGAAGGGGGATGTGGTGTTGAGGTTTGTGGTGCAGTAGTGGGCTAAATTTTTACGGAATTGGAGTAAAACAATGAACCCGTCCGATGGCTTTGGGCTGTCGGGCGGGTTTATTGTTTGGGGGTACTTTGACGTACATAACATTTGTCTTAGAATAGGTTATCTCCAAATAATATATATAATTTTTTGCTACTTTTGGCGCTTAAACATTTATAATGCTTTTTTTAACCTATGAAAAATTTAGTCTTCCTTCTTCTCCTATTTATTTGCTGTCACACTGATGATCGGACTCTCAATCTATATAATGGATGCGATTTTGAACGGCATATAAAGAAAACCCAGTTTTCTACATTTGAACCTTCTCCTCAAGTCGAGCAAATAGTGGATGAAATTATTAAGGCAGCAAGACAACCAAAAAACTTTGAATTGATTTCGTCAAATATCAAAAGAACCTTGTCTGCCTCAAAAGACACCCAACGGTTTATTTTGTATTCTCCTTTATTCTTGGAGAAACTCATACCTGACACTAACAAGCACTGGGATGCCTACGCTATACTCGCTCATCAAATTGGCCACCATTTGCTAAAGCATAATTTTGATGAAATAGATAGCGAAAAACGCAAAAAAATGGAATTGCAAGCTGATTCATTTGCTGGAAGAATATTGAACCGACTTGGAGCAACAATGCCAGAACTAAGGGCTAGCATGGACAAAATAATAGAATTGAATAGCACCTATCCTCCAAAGGATGTACGTTTAATTTCAGCAATTATAGGATGGATGGAGGAAGAAAAACGATTACTATATAAAAAATTGTCGAATATAAAGTTACTAAAGAAAAAGTTTGAGTATATGCAAAAGCCAAAGATTGATCATATACGAAATTCAAAGATTGATCATATACCAAAGCCAGATTCTCTTCCAAATTCTATCTCCAAGCCTTATGAAGACATGCCCCGATTTCCTTGGCCTCCCCCCCACTGTTTTCTAAGAAAAACGCTAGTTAATAATCTTGCCACTAAAGCCAATTTTTTCTGGCAGGTGGATTTGCGATTACAATATTCGCTTGATTTAAAAGGTTACTCCCAACGCAGTTACTTCCAAGTGCCCGGCGGTTTCGCCATCGTAACACAATTAGAACAATTTGATGAGAAAGGCAGTATAAGGGAGCATTGTCGATGGGTGGACTACCCCGTTCGAGACTTCGCGAGTGTTTGGGATTATATCACCGCTCTGGTAATGGATAAACCTGGGCATTTTAGGGTATTCGTTTTTGTGGTTACAAATCAACCTTATGAGCAAGCAAAGCGCAAAGCCAGCAAAGAAGAGGCTACTAACTGGAGGTTCCAAGGAATCAGTGGGTTGACATCAGGAATGAGCAAATCAGAGGTGACCGACGAGCACCATTTAGATGTACTGATCTACGAATTTGAGGCCCCTCAATCCACTAAAGCATGTACCCCAAAATGTCCTTGCCTATTAGACAGCAAAACGCATTTGACAAAATCCGGGCTGTTTAATTTGGGATTTTAGTTACTGTACCGGCGGCTTTAGCCGCAGGAATGCCGCGACTGAAGATCAAAATTTATTATAATCATTTCTGCGACTTTAGTCGCCGGTACAGTTGAGCATTCCTGCGACTAAAGTCGCCGGTACAGCTAAGAGGGCCTGCGGCTAAAGCCGCCGGTAAAGGGCGTTTAATGCGACAACATCCCCTCTTCAAACTCCCGCTTCTCCTCTCCCAGCGGCGCATAGCGCACTTTCAGGCCATAATCTCCACCTGTGTTGAAATAGACAATCCGGATAGAGTGCCAGCCCCTTTGGAGATTAGCAATCCCCGTTTTTTCGGTCATGCCATGTTCGCCGTCATTGTTCACCGTCGTTTCGCCGTCAATAGAAAGCATGGAGCCATCGTCTGATTCGGTCCAGAACCGGTAGCCGCCTGAGGTGGGAATTTCGATATAGCCTTTCCACACCATACCGCATTTGTTTTCAGCGCAGTAGGGGTCTGGCTCGATGATGGTCACGTCATCGGCTTTTTCTACGAAGCCTCGAATGACCCTATCCGAAGTGTACTCATCGCCGTCAACCGTGCGAAGTTCGGCACGGAGACCAGGGACGGGCTCTTTGAGCATGTTTTGAGCGGGGAGTTGCCGGTACAGTTTTACCCTGGAAGAATCGCTGTTGCTTGAAATTAGCCCGATTTTGAAAGCCTTGGCACGAATCGTACAGGTAGCAGCCGGTGTGAAGGGCACCGTGTAAGTCGGGGATGTTTCGACTGGTTCCGTACCGTTTGTGGTGTATCGGATGGTAGCGCCAAGTGTTTTGGTAGTTATTTTCACGACTGGTTTAACAGTCTTTGGGTCGTAGGTCACGTCCACCTTTGGCTTGGAAACGAAATCGCCGAAGCCACTGATTTTCACCGCGTAGGCATGCGCAGATTTGATTTTGTTCGGGTTGTATTCAGGCAGGGTTATGACCACGTTACCGCCAAGATTTTCCGCTTTTAGTTTGTCTTTTGTGGCCAAAAACGTGACATCCGCCCCTGCTGTTAAAGGTAGTTGCAAACCCTTCAAAACCAACTTCCTATCATTTGGATAGCGCGGAAAAATGGCATACACCGATTTGGTCTTAGGATTCCAGGTGTAAAAAATTTCTTTGACTGCATAACCGGGGTCAGGGTCAACCGTTTGCTTCAACAATGGATCTACAACGGTCTTCGCGCCGTCCACACCTGGCTTCCAATCGCGGCGGCCTTCGCTCCATTGAACGGGTGCGCGCCAACGGCGGGTACTATAGATCGCCTCTCCGTTCACGCCCAACCATTTGCCAATGTCAAGCAGACGATCTTGCATGATGGGAGGGATTTTTCCATGTGCATCCGGGCCTATATCAAGCAAAAAGTTGCCGCCGCGCGAAACCTTGTCCACCAAGTGGAGCACCAGCGATTGGGAAGAATTGTAGTCCCAAGCATCCTCCGCGCGGTTGTAGCCGTAAGAGGCCCCCATGCCACGGCTTTCTTCCCAAGCGTGGTTTTCAAAATCCAAATCCGGTTCGTTTTCCGGGGTGTACACGCCACCATGGGTAAAGCGGGTATCGCTTCCCCAGCGGTCGTTGACCACCACACGGTCGCGCACGGCACTTTCTGAATATAGCCAAGAGAGAAATTGGGGCGCTTGCCACAGCTCAGACGAAGCCTCCCATTCGCCATCTGTCCATACCACCCATGGCTCGTATCGCTCCACTACTTCGTAAAGTTGAGGCATGGCGTGTTCGGTAGCGTATTGCGCACGATCCTGTTGCCAAATCGGGTTAGACCATTCAAACAGAGAGAAATAGAGTCCGGGCTTGACCTTGGTTTTGTTCAACGCCGTAAACAGATCTCCCAGCAAATCCCGCCCAGGCCCGCGCACTTCGGAGTTCCAAGGTTGATCCCAACTGCGATTGGCTTGTTCGTTCGGCCAAAGGCAAAATCCGTCGTAGCTCTTGGCGGTAAGCACGGCATATTTTGCGCCAGCGCGCTCAAAAAGTTTGGCCCAATCGTCGGGGTTGTAAAGTTCTGCGTGGAAGTCGTCTGCCAGATCGTGGTAGGAACGTTCGCCGTAGTTGGCTTCGTGGTAGGCTCGGACTTTACCTTTGAGGGCATTGGTTTCCATAGAATTTTGATACCAGTCTGCATCGTTTCCTTTGGTGGAAAAGGCTGGCACGGAATACACCCCCCAGTGGATAGAAATCCCGAATTTGGCATCCATCCACCAATCGGGTGTAGGGCGCGAATCGAGGGATTCCCAGTCAGGGGAGTATGTTTTTTGAGCCGAAAGGCTGAGCGAAAGAATGGCGAAGAGGGGGAGAAAGAAATGACGCATAAGTTTGTTTGAGTTGGTTTTGTGAATAAAGACTTGCGGGCGCAAAGTATTTAATTTCGCGAAACCATAGCACAAACATCTTATAAAACTGCCCTGCGTGCCTGTCTTCTATGCCTTTCGAAGTGTGAATTGAAAAAATCAATCATTTGCAGCCAGCTGAGTCGCCCGGCTCGGGGGTGTTTGTAGGCGGCTTTGTCGTAAAGTTCCGGGGACATTTTTTCAAAAAAACCCTCCCATTCACCCCGGATTTTTTGCCAGCGGGCACTGATTTCTTCCAAAGTACCCCGCTCAGGGATAAGTTCATTGCTCGCCGATTTGGGGGCTTTGAATTTGATGGGGGATCGAAGGCTTAATCGAAGCAGCAAACTCCGCAACCAGGCGTTAAGTCCAATTTTTTCGAGTTGCGGGTTGAAACTCAACTTCTTGTAGATGTATGCGATTGAATTTTCTTCCACCAAAATCAAATGGTGCAGCGTTTGGATGGCCGACCAGCCGCCGTCAGCAGGCTTGCGGTTGAGGCGTTCGTCGCCGAGTGAGGCGAGTTCGTTCAAGAGGGCTTCTACTTCCGCAGTATAGCGGGCATTGGCTGAAAGGATTTTTTCTTTCATGTTAAGCATTTAATGTCGCCATGAAGGTAGGTTCTTCGCGAATTTTACCCGCCCAAAAGTCTTTTACTACCTTTGCGGACTGTTGACCTTTGACCGTTGACTATTGACCGTTGACTTTTGACCGTAGGCTATTGACGGTTGACTGAGGGCTTCCGTCAATATTCTTCTGGTTTTCTTTGTCAATGGTC
>JACMMM010000707.1 GCA_014379065.1 Saprospiraceae bacterium | reverse complement strand
TCGGTGGGAAGATCAAAATTGAACTGGGATAGTTTGGTACGCATAGTTTATTTGTCAGGCACTTAGGGCAGGTTCAGTTTGTTCAAAAACGCTCTGCGAACGCTTTGTTCACTGTTTTGATTTTGGAAAAACTGAGTTTTTCGGAAAAATAAAAGGCTTTTTAATAGAATCTCAGCGTTTGAAAAAATAATCTCTAGCCGAAAACGGCTGCAAAAGTAAAATTTCCAAACAAACGAGTAGCTTTTGAAAAAGTTTTCAGCGTGCAGTGTGAAAAATAACATGTAAGGAACTGTCAATTGGGCATTTCCTTACACCTGACTCACACCTTTAGGCTACGGATAAACTTTTTTCAGATTTTTTACGCTCGAAGTCTTTGAGATAGACTTTGCGCAATCGGATGCTTTTTGGCGTCAGCTCCACGTATTCGTCTTCTTGGATGTATTCTAATGCTTCTTCAAGGGTAAATCGTTGCGCTGGTGGCAATGAAGTTTTGTCGTCGGCACCAGAAGCACGGTGGTTGGTCAGTTTTTTGGCCTTGGTTACGTTGATAACCAAATCCATAGGGCGATTGTTTTCGCCAATGACCTGGCCTTCGTACACTTCTTCACCCGGTTCGATGAAAAAGGTACCGCGGTCTTGCAGATTGTCAAGGGAATAGGCAAACGCATTGCCGGTTTCCATTGAAATCAACGAGCCGTTTTGACGGCCACCAATATCGCCGCGCCAAGGTTCGTAAGCCTTGAAACGGTGGGTCATGATTGCTTCACCTTGAGTAGCCGTGAGGATGTTGGAACGCAAGCCGATGATGCCACGAGCAGGTATCTCAAATCGCAATAGGAATCGGTCTCCTTTTGGCTCCATGCTAAGCATAACACCCTTGCGGCGCGTTACATATTCGATACACTTGCCGCTGGTTGATTCTGGCACGTCAATCGTAAGTTCTTCAATCGGCTCACACTTTTGTCCGTTGATGGTTTTCACAATGACACGCGGCTGACCAATCTGAAGTTCGTAGCCCTCGCGACGCATGGTCTCGATCAAGATCGAAAGGTGCAAGACACCGCGTCCGAACACCATAAAGGAATCGGCAGAGTTGGTTTCTTCCATCCGCATCGCCAGGTTCTTCTCTAGTTCTTTTTCCAGGCGCTCGCGGACGTGACGGCTCGTTACAAATTTGCCTTCCTGACCGAAAAATGGCGAATCGTTGATGGTGAAGAGCATAGACATGGTCGGCTCATCAATCGAGATCGGCGCGAGTGCCTCTGGATTGTCGTAGTCGCCAATGGTATCTCCGATCTCAAAACCATCAACACCTACGACGGCACAGATATCGCCTGCTTCTACTTCTTTTACCTCTTTTTTAGCGAGGCCATCAAACACAAACAGTTGCTTGATGCGGTGTTTGAGCATCCGACCGTCCTTTTTGCAAAGGGTAACAGGTTGGTTTGCTACGAGTTTGCCGCGCAAAAGGCGACCTACTGCGATACGTCCGATGAAGGTTGAAAAGTCCAGGGAAGTAATCAGCATTTGGGTGTTCCCTTCAGCAACTTTTGGTTCAGGGATGTACTTGACGATGTCTTCAAGCAGGGTAGTAATATCGGTAGCAGGGTTTTTCCAGTCGTGGGCCATCCAGTTGTTTTTGGCAGAGCCGAATACAACTGGGAAGTCCAACTGTTCTTCAGTGGCCTCCAGAGAGAACATTAGGTCGAATACCTGTTCGTGCGCCCAATCGGGGTTGCAGTTGGGCTTGTCTACCTTATTAATAACCACAATTGGTTTTTTGCCCATTTCGAGTGCTTTTTGCAACACGAAACGGGTCTGGGGCATGGGGCCCTCGAAGGCATCAACGAGCAGGAGTACGCCGTCGGCCATATTGAGCACCCGTTCTACCTCGCCGCCAAAGTCGGCGTGACCTGGGGTATCAATAACGTTGATTTTTGTCCCCTTAAAGTTGATCGAAACGTTTTTGGAAAGAATGGTGATGCCCCGTTCACGTTCCAGATCGTTATTGTCAAGCATCAGGTCGCCCGTCATCTCATGTTCCTTGAAGATTTGAGAAGCGAGGATCATTTTGTCTACCAGGGTTGTTTTGCCGTGGTCTACGTGGGCGATGATGGCGACGTTGCGAATGTTCATTATGGAAAACTTATTGATGAGCGATGGCGATTTGAAAATCGAGGTTTTAAAAAATGATGTTTGGCTTGAGGCTCATTTTCGATTAAAACAAAGAATTTTTGTTAAAAAATGATTCAATTGTCCAAATTTTCGATAAAAAGCACTGCTTCCCCAAACGGGTCGCAAAAGTAGGCTTTTTTCTCGCAGAAAAAAAAGCATGGGCGGATAAGTATTTGTTAATAATGGGCGAAGCGCGGGCAATGTTTGGGAAATGCTGAATGTCCGGGCCTTTTTCAGAATTTAATTTTTGGATAATTTTTGAGTCCCACTGATAGAACCTGAATTTTTCACCCACCTCATGGCAGAACAACTTAGTTTAACAACTATTAGTTGCAAACACGGTTTAATGCCCCCAAAAGTAAAGGCTTATGCTCCTCCTTTTTTGGATTCTCCCTTCATTTTTTGAACCCGAACTTCAGGTCGAATTTCGCAACCTGCACGAGGCAAAAGGCAGTTTGTATGTGGCCGTTTATGATGGTTCAGATGCTTTTTTGAAAGTTGAGCAAGTTCGTCGAAAAAAAATCGTGCCGATTGGGCAAACAGATGCTCTAAAATTATCCCTGGGCAATTTGCCGCCCGGCAAGTATGCGTTGAGTTGTTTCCAAGACCTGAACGGCAATGGCCAGTTGGACACCAATTGGATGGGCATTCCCAGCGAACCGTATGGCTTCTCCAATAACTCCCGACCAAAATTCCGTGCGCCGAAATGGACGGAAGCGGCTTTTGATCTGGGTCAATCGGGGAAGACGATTTCGGTGCGGTTGGAGCGGTGGTAGTATGTACCGGTGGCTTTAGCCGCAGGATACCGCGCTTGACATCCTGCGGCTAAAGCCACCGGTACATACACTTCACAATAAGGGTCTCAATATTTTCCACACATTCTCTGCCACAATCTTTTGCCCCGCTGGGTTGGGATGGATTCCGTCAGGTAAGTTGAGGGAGGGTATGCCCCCTACATTTTCGAGCAGAAACGGGATGAGCGTTGCGCCATTGTTTTTCGCCACGGTAGGGTACATCTCGCGAAATGCCTCGGTGTAAGTAGCCCCAAGATTGGGCGGAGCCAGCATCCCAGCCACCACAATTTTGCAAGCCGGGTATTTGGCTTTCACCTTACTTGCAATGGCTTCCAGATTCTTTTTTGACTCCGTTATTGGCAGGCCGCGCAACATATCGTTGCCCCCCAACTCAAGGACAAAGATCTCTATGGGCTGTTGCAGCACCCATTCGATACGGTTGGCGCCATCTGCGGTAGTCTCGCCGCTAAGACCTGCATTCACACAGGTATAAGGCAGGTTCAGCGAATCTATTTTTAACTGGATGAGCGCCGTAAAACCCTGTTCGGGAGAAAGTTGGTATGCCGCCGTGAGGCTGTTGCCAAAAAAGACTATGTTCTTTTTAGCCGCGGGTGCAGCATGGTTTGCGTTTTCCGAGGCAGGTTTTTGGGCGTTTTTAGGCGATTCAGATTGGCAAGCAAATAGGCCAAGTGCGAAGATGCTGAGTACAATTATTCCTTTCATAGTCATAAGGTCACGATAAAAAGGTTGAAACAACGCGAATGGCAGAGGGTTTCTTTCAAGAAGATATTTTGTTAATTTATACATTTACGCCCAACACAACGCCTCCTTCTTATGTATGAACTGACCAAGACCCCCTTCGGCAAACACACGCGCTTTGAATTGAGCAACCCTCTGACGGGCCACGCTTTCAGCTTGGTTCCCGCTGCTGGGGCCAATGTGTTGGACATTCAGTTTCGAGGCCAAAACATTTTGGATGGCCATACTACACCGGAGGAGTTGGAGGCTGGAAAATGGGGAAAAAGCACCATTTTGTTCCCCTTCCCCAATCGTTTGGATGAAGGCAAATACCGATGGTTGGGCAAAGAATATCAATTCCCGATCAACAATGCGTCTACGGGCAATGCCATACACGGTTTTGTGCGCGAGGAAGCCTTTGAGGTGGAATATGTTTTTCTGGCAAAAAACTTTGCGAGCATCCGTTGTTACTTCGATTATGTCGGCGACCGACCTTACTATCCCTTCCCATTTTCGCTGGAACTTGAATTTTCCATTCATGATACGGGCAAGTTTGAACTACAGGTAGCAGTGGAAAACTTGCATCACGCTCCTATTCCGATGGGTTTTGGCTGGCACCCGTATTTCCGGCTTGCCAACAGGGCCGATCTGCATCAACTCAAATTGCCGCCCTGCGAAAAGGTGGACATCAACGACCGCATGATCCCGACCGGAGGGACGACCCCATTTCAGGCCTTTCAAAACCTTCAAAAGGTGGAGGAAACTTTTTTGGACAATTGTTTTAAATCTGCCAAGTCTTCAGGTCATTACCAATTGACCCTCGAAGGCGAAGGACAATCGCTCGTTATGAAAGCTTCGGCAGCGGAATTTCCGTTTTTCCAGGTATTCACCCCGCCGCACCGTGAAAGCATCGCGCTGGAACCGATGAGCTGTAATGTAGATGTGTTCAACAATCAGCAAGGATTGGTAAGCCTCGCACCAGAGGAAGTTTGGAAAGGGAAGATGAGTTTGCAGTATCAGATGCAGTAAGGGATCGGTCTACTATCGCTTCCGCTCCGTCACAAACACCAACAAATCTCTTAAAGATTGCCGCGCCGAACTTTCGGGCGCAGCATCCAACAGGTCAAATGCCTCCTGCCGATACCGGTACATGGCCTCCCGGGCATAATCCAAGCCACCGCTTTGGCGTACAAACTGGATTACTTCGTCCACTTTTTCGGGGCGGTGGCTTTCGTTTTTTACGATGTTGATGATACGGCG
>JACMMM010000706.1 GCA_014379065.1 Saprospiraceae bacterium | reverse complement strand
TGTGGACTGTTGACCATTAACCGTTGACCTTTAACTGCTGAATTGAAAAATGCTCATTGTACGAATTTCTCACCTCTCTCACCGCTAAAACTTTTGGTCAATCACGAATGGCAGCATGGCCCTCCACGTCGGCCAATCGTGGGTCATGTCGGCCCCCCAAATATCGAGGTCGCAGCCAACGCCCTTGCTGGCCAAAATACCTGCCAGATTGCGGGATGCGTCAGGGTCTTCGTAGTTGCCCGAACCAGATAGGATATGGATGTGGCCGCTGTTGCGTAGTAGATTGAGTGTGTGTTCGTCCGTCAGGTTGGGCAGGTAATGGCAAGGCGAATTGAAATAAACGTCCTCATCGTAGTAACCCTTGGTGTAGGAAGTCAAGTCGTACACGCCCGACATGGCGATGGTGCCGGCAAAAAGGTCGGGGCGACGGAAAAACATATTGGCGGAATGCAAGGCCCCCAGGGATGCCCCGCTGGTGATGATGGGTGTTTCATTACTTGAGTGCGTCTTAATAAAAGGTACCACCTCATTTTCGACATAAGCGTTGAACTGCTGGTGGCGGATCGCTTTATGGCGCGGGTGCATTCGGTTGTTCAACCAGGCCTCCGAATTAATGCTGTTGATACTGAACACTTTCACCTTTCCTGCCTCAATAAGCGGCTTCAGCACATCAATAAGCAAAAACCGCTCGTATTCCAGATAATCTGCGGCGGCAGTGGGCAGCAGCAGCAGTGCGAAGCCAAAATGGCCGTACACCGCTATTTCCATGTTCTTGTTCAGGCGTGGGCTGTGCCACTGGTGGATTTCTCGATTCATTTATTTGTATTTAATTGGCACAAAAGTAGAAAAAGAATTTTTCGACAAAAATAAAACTTTTTGTTTTGTTAATTTAAAACAAAAAATTGACCTTTGCCAAACATCTTTTCACTAACAAAAACAGTTAAGCTATGGAATCAGTCAAAGACGCCATCTCATGGTTCGAAATCCCCGTGTCAGATTTCTCCCGCGCCAAAACCTTTTACCAAACCATTTTCGACTTTGAAATGCCTGAAATGGACATGGGGCCTTTAAAAATGGGCATTTTACTGCACGATCGTGACAATGGCGGAGTGGGAGGCGCCATTTGCTTCGGAGAAGGCTATAAATCCTCTGGAGCAAATGGCCCAAAGGCTTACCTCAATGGCGGCAAAGACCTCAATGTGGTGCTGAACCGTGTGGCGGGAGCAGGTGGCTCCATTGTATTGCCCAAAACCGAGATAGCGCCTGAGATGGGCTACATGGCCTTTTTCACCGATTCGGAAGGGAATGTGTTGGGCTTGCATTCGATGGAGTGAGTATGGGAACATGGGGCAGAAGGGCAATAATCATGGTTTAAAGTTCACATTTTTTGAGTTCAAATCATTCAGGGATGAATTTGCAATTTCAAACCGAATAAATCCTTTCACTTCAAAAAATTAAAGTCATGGAAAAAGATTGCTCTTTTGCCTGTTCCAAAGTTGTCAAACTCATTGAGAATAAATCTGTCCCGGCAAATACGGGCATTAGCCTTCCTCCCTACACCAACATTGACGGCTATCGTTTTATCAACATTTTCGTCAAATTTGATCAAGAGAAAAGCACTGAACTACCCGTTGATTTGGGTGTTGTTTTTGCTTTTGATGAGCGGGGAGAAATGGGCGCACGCCGCTATGTAAACCTCGAATCCAACGTTCCAGCATCCCAGAATACAAATTTCATTGATGTTTCCGGGGCAGGCAGTTGGCATGGTTCACCCCACAACATTAGTACCTATCTGGCCCGATTCCCGGTAATGGGGCCTTTTGTGGAAGTGTTCGTTTACAATCGTGACGCCAAAGCGCGTAAAGTGAGCGTATGGGCTTACCTCGTTTCCTAGTTTGGACTATTTGCTTAGCCATGAGCCACTCCAGATTATTTTGGGGTGGCTCAACTTTTAGCTTTAAACCACCGCAGTCATTGGGATCTCCACAAAGAAATCAGTGCCTTCATTGTCGCGCGTTACAAAGCGGATATCGCCGTCGTGCGCTTCGATTATTTTCTTGCAAATGGCAAGACCTAGGCCACTTCCAGAAGTTTTGGTCGTGAAATTAGGTTCGAAAACACGCTCTCTGATCTCCGGTGGGATGCCACCGCCGTTGTCGCTGATCTGAATGACGGAGAGATTCCCCTGACGGCTCAAAGAAACTTTTATTTTTCCTTGTCGGTCAGAAGGAATGGCCTGAATGGCGTTGATAACCAAGTTGTTGAATACGCGGATAAGGTGGTTTTTGTCACCAAGGATGTGGAAGCGCTCCTCGGGTAATGTCAGGGAAAGTTCCACCTGTTTTTGTTCGCTGAACAAGTCGTGTACGCTTTCCACCACTTCGTTAATCACTACGTCATTTTTGGATTTGATATCCAGGTTGGCGAACATCGAAAACTCAGACGCGATTTGCGCCAGCGAATCAATTTGCTCGATCAGCCGCGTAATGGCCTTGCGCAGATAGGCCGCAGCCTGTTCAGGACTGCCCGATAGCCGCTCCAGCTGTTGCATGGAGAGTTTCATCGTGGTGAGCGGGTTCTTGATGTCGTGCGCTACTTGTCGGGCCATTTCGCGCCATGCGCCCTCACGTTCCAGTTTTACCAGTTGAACTTTTGAGGATTCTAGTTTGCTCACCATGCGGTTGTATTGCCCGATGAGTTGGCTAATTTCATCCTCCGAATCGCCTGCGTAGGCAAGCGGTTCGTTTTTGTCTTCCAACCTGAGCTCTTGCACTTTTTCAGAAAGTAGGCTCACTGGGCGGGTGATCGAACGCGCCAACAGGTAGGTGACCCCGAAAGCTATGAGCAGCAAAAACACATACAAGCTCGCCAACATCCCGATAAAATCTGATACTTCTGCGCCCGCATTTCCTTTGCCTTCGTGATATGGTACGCCAAGAAATCCCAGAATTTGTCCCTCTCCATTTTGCAGCGAGCGGTATTGGGTAGAATAGTATAGCCCCGCAGATTGTTCCACTTCCACTCGTTCTGATTGGGGATTTGTTTTTAAAAAAGCGAGCGCGGCAGGGTTCATTTTGGAGGGCAAAATGCCCAATTGCACCAATTCCTCCTGTGAGCTGAAAATCAAGTTGCCCGAAGGGTCGAAAAACTGAGCGTCCATACCAAGACTGGCCGTCATGGTAGAAAGCGACTGGGGCAAGCCTTGGCGCAGGCTATCGTCTGAAATAGAAGCATTGAGGGCTTGGGCTTTCAAATTAGTAAGCAAAGCCGTTGCCCGATAGTTGAAATCGCTGTGTTCTGTATCACTTGCCGAGCGCGTGAAGTGCTGGTAGGTTAGATAGCCCACGACAAGAAACGACACGGCCAGCAGGCTCACATTCCAAAAATGGATGCGGCGGGCTAGCGAGCCGCTTGCCGAGATCCGGAAGCCGTATTCTGCGGGCAAAAAGCCCAACCATGCGTTGGCAAACGCCAGCGCGAGGAGGCACAAAGCTGCGAGGGTAAAGATGATGGAGAACAGATAAACCTGTTTCAGCCAGCCGCCCACTTTGTGCCCGACTGCTGCAATCGTTTGACCGTCAGCACTTTTTGCCACGGCATCGGCGCGGTTATAGGTCTCGAATTCAGCAGACGTGCCGTTGGCCAGTTTCAAGCCAAGTCCAGTCATGTTTGCCAAACCCTGATCTACGGTAAGCTGTCCGTTTTTTGAAATAGAAAAATCGTAGTGAGAGAGTCGCTTAAGATTTTTGAGTGGGCTGTTGAAAAACAATTGCGAGAAAGTACGGGAAGGCGCGGGGTGAGCGAGGTCGAAAAACAGATAAACCGTAGCGGGTTGAGATGCATCCCCCAGACGGTTGACCATTAAGTGCATGATGTAGCGGAATGTGCCGTCAGCATTGTTGCCGAAGCGGATATCCGGTGCATTCTCGAGTGGCTTGGCGGTAGCCCAATTTCCTAGAACAACTTGTTCGTAACCAAGCGTTTGACCCAATAAGATAGGTTGGTTGGCCTTGTCAAAAGCAAACACCCCGAGGCGGTAATGCTGGAACAAATAATTTTCCTTAAAAACTACCTTGTTTAGATATCCACGCATTTCATCCGCTCCTGCTTTAAACGGATAAGGTTTTAGCATCCGGCCAATGTTGGCAGAGTCGCTTTGAATTTCGGCAAATACCATTTTGAACAGCCCTTCAGCCAAAATTGTATCATGATCGGCAGCCAATGCCTTTGCATATTCGAGCCGCAGGGCTTTGTCGCGCAATCCGTAAAAACGGTACAACTGGGTAGAAGCAAAGAGGGAAAACAGCACAAGCCAACACATGGCCCAACCAAACCCGGCCCCTTCCCATTGAACAAATGCGTCCAGCGCAAGAACAAAGAGCAAACCAAAAACTATGGTCCACATTACATTCAGTTCAGGCGGTGCAATAAACATACAGAGCATGGCAAACAAGGCTGTTGCCACGCCTATGGCTGTAAAACGTTGGTTTCGAACAAGTTGAAGACGCAAAATGCCCAGTATCAACCGATGGCTGAACAAGAACAGCCCGACCATGAACGCCACTACACCTGCCAATGCAAGGAATCCCAACACGCCGAGATTAAGCACATGATCCAAGTCAAATCCAGTAAGGCTATGGAACACCAGCTGGCGCATGGCTTCTGCTCCTATTAGAATGGAAAGCATGGCGAGGAAGTAGGAAAAAACGGCTAGCGCGAGCTTTGATCCTGTTCCAATAAGAAGCGGGTTTTGTTTTATTTCGGTCGTCCGGCTGCTATGGAAAAAGCCCATCACAAATACTAGAATAACAGCGTGAACCAGCCAATCGCCTACTGAGCCGCCGATAAGCGAAGCGCCGTGAAAACTTTCTGCAAAGAGCGGTAGCTCGCCGAACTGCCTGGCCGTAAAAACGGTTTTAAAGTTGAGCCAAAGTAACCCTGTGGAAACAATCGCTACCAGTCCTGATCCTGCCAAGGGGCCTAAGCGAGTATTCAATGCGCGGGCGGTTTGCGCCAAAAAACTAAAAAACACACCAAAAAAGAGTACCCAGGCACCCAATTTGAGCCATTGCAGCCATGAGGATTGAACAGGGAGGGAAGCCTGCAGCCAACAGATTTCCTGGCCGCCTACTTTTACAGGGTAGTCGGTTTTTGAATCGTAAACTTGGACATTGGAAGAAATATTTGGATTGGCAGGGAAGGTACTTTTTTTGTTTATTTCGTTGAAATTGTGTTCGTAACAAATGGGGATAAGTATGGTACGGGCGTCGCCGCCAGTTTTTTCCACATTTGCCAAAAACCAGCCTTGCGGCAGTCGGAGTAGCGAGCGCCCCGTTTTTTCGGACAAAATTTTCAGGTCGCTGCGGGCAGGAATCACGTTTGTATTCGACCATGATAACAACGAATCGGCACGATGGACAAGAACTGTCGAACTGCTACTGCCACTGCCTTCTGCTTCTTGCTTTATGAGCCAAGCGGATATTTCGGTGGCGTATTGTTGGAGCAACGCCGAACTTTTGTCCCACTGGCCCGCACTGACTGCCAGCCCGAGAAGAATGAGCATCACAACCACATACAGGAGCGCACGTTTAAACATAGATTTCGATTAGGTGGACTTTGGATTATTTACCCGCCATCGCCTTTTTATCTGCCGTAGTCTTTTTACACGCCATAGTTTTAACGGCGGCGTGGACAGAGGTAGAGGCGGAGGAGAGTTGATTACCCGCAAAGACAGCGGGCAAAAGTACCTAAACAAAGTTTAAGCCAATGTTGAAATAGCCACGGTACTTTAAATAACATTCAGCCATAATTTCTTCGCCAAACCTTATTTTGGGTTTTGAGCAAGTTTTTCCAAGAGCCATTCCCTTTCTACGATGTTTGGCATACCGGAGATTTCCTCACGGATTTTATTTTGATTTACTGAGGTCTACTTCCAAGTCATATTTTGTGATTTTCTCCAGTTTGCGCTGCGCAAATGTTGTAAACATCTTGCGGAAATTTTGTTCCATAAATTCTTTCAGGGGGGGATCCGCCAAAACCTATTATCCTGAAATTTAAAACAAGGTTTCTAACATGGTGTCAAGCCATCCAGAACCCGTTTCTTTGCAACTGAACCGCAGACCGCTCTGCCGCCTTTCGGGGAGGAAAGTCCGGACAACACAGAGCACCGCACCGCCTAACCGGCGGAGTCGCGCCGAGAAGTCGGCGGGGCATAGAAAGTGTCGCAGAAAATAACTTCCCGTTATAGATAAGGCGTTGGTGGGGTAAACCCGCCTTCGCCGAGGCTACGGCGGGTAAAGGTGAAAACGTGCGGTAAGAGCGCACGGTTCCGGCTGGCAACAGTCGGGAGGGATAAACCTTGCGGGTTGAAATGCCATGTACACCTTGTTTGCGCGCCGGAGTTTTGCTTCGGCTGCAGATACGCGGCTCGCGTAGTTTCGTGCAAACGGAAGCAAGGGGGGTAGGCAGCGCAGATCCCGATGTATAAATCGTCGGGACCAGATAAATGACAGAGATTT
>JACMMM010000705.1 GCA_014379065.1 Saprospiraceae bacterium | reverse complement strand
TGTGAAAAACAAGCGCATTCGATTGATGCCAAATTTGGGTCCGCCGGGTTAAGTCCGTTGTAAGTTCGTTTTCTTTTGGGGTTGCTGCGCGGGCATTTTTTTTGCTTGCAAAAAAACGCCCCGCGCGGCAACCCCAAAAGAAAACGAACTCCCCTACAAAGCCTCCACCATAAATAGCGGCTGATCGTACTCCACAGGCGAAGCGTCTTCGACAAGGATTTTAACGATTTTGCCTTTCACTTCTGAGTCAATTTCGTTAAAAAGCTTCATGGCCTCAATAATACAGACCTTCGAGCCTATATCCACCGTGTCACCGATTTTGACAAATGGCGGCTTGTCAGGGCCTCCGCTGCGGTAAAAAGTACCGACCATGGGCGACTTGATGGCCAGAAGTTTAGCATCCTCCGAAGCGGCAAGTGCCGCAGCAGCTTCGGCCTTGGCTTGTGGAGCAGGTGTAGCTGCGGCAGCCATCGGTGCAGAAGTGGATGGTAGGGCTATCAAAGGTTGTGGCGAGGTCACCACAATGGGCGCCACTCCGCCTTCAATAGCAGCAGCGCCTTGGTTCCTGATGGTGAGTTTGAAATCGCCTTGCTTAAGGCTGAATTCAGAGAGCTTGTGCTTGCTCACCATTCGGATGAGCTCTTGTATCTGATTGAAATCCATGATATTGGCAGGTTGGTTGACACGAGTGTCCACTTGTTTCAGGGCGTAAAGGAAAGAAGATTTTATACTCCCGGTTCTACAAACGGCAATTTTGTCACTACGGCTTCGAGTTTTTTGCCTCCTACCACGATCAGGATTTTTGTGCCGGGTTCAGCATGTTTGATTTTCACATAGCCCGTACCGATGGGTTTGTCGAGCGTGGGAGAGTGCGTCCCTGAAGTGACCACCCCGATTTTCGCACCGCGACGGCTCTCGATTTCATAGCCATGACGTGGCACCCGGCGTTCGTCAAGCACAAAACCGACCAGGCGGCGCTTCACGCCTTCTGCTTTTTGCTTCAGGAATTTTGCTTTGGAAGGGAAATCAGCGGCTTTGCCAAGTTTCGTGATCCAGCCCAACCCAGCTTCGAGCGGGCTGGTTTTGTCGTCAATATCGTTGCCGTAAAGACAGTAGCCCATTTCAAGGCGGAGTGTGTCGCGTGCGCCAAGGCCTGCAGGCTTGATGCCATGTTTTTCCCCGACCTTGAACACTTTGTCCCAAATTTTGGCCATGTCTCTGTTGCGGGCATAAATTTCAAAACCGCCCGAACCCGTGTAGCCGGTAGCAGAAACGATCACGTTCTTGCAACCCGCGAATTTGCCGCGCCGAAAAGAATAGTATTCGATGCTGCCCAAGTCTATATCCGTAAGTTTTTTCAGCGCTTCCACAACCTTAGGCCCTTGAATAGCAATCAGGCCCGTTTTGGCAGAAATATTCTGCATTTTTACCTCAAAGCCACGGGAAAGCCGTTTTAGCCAGCGCCAGTCTTTGATCTCGTTGGATGCGTTCACAACAAGCATATAGGATTGCTCACCTACTACCGTCATCTCTGGAACATCGTCCAGACGATAAACTAGCAGATCGTCTACGATGCCGCCCTTTTTGTTGGGCATGCAAGAATATTGGATTTGACCGGGCTGAAGTTTTGATACGTCGTTGCTCGTAGCGCTCTGGAGAAAAGCCAAGGCATCTTTGCCGCGCACGATAAACTCGCCCATGTGGCTCACGTCGAAAACACCCAGTGCGCGGCGCACGGCATGGTGTTCTTCCGAAATGGTGGTGTACGAAATGGGCATGTTGTAACCTGCAAACTCGGCCATTTTCGCACCGAGCGCAATGTGTTTTTCCGTTAGTGGTGTGGATTTCATCTATTTTGAATTTGTTTATTTGTGTGGTGATTGGGGATTTGAACATATTCCAAGCTTGAAACCTACAAATAACCAAATCACCCAATCATCAAATCACCTTCTATTATCCGAAGTCTTTTTCGTTGGTGCTTTTTGCGCGGGAGGTACTGTTTTTTGTATTGGGTTTACTTTGACAGCTCGTGCATTGGGACCAGGTTGGGCTTCATTTTCAAGTGCTCTGTCACTTTTTTCTCTGCCTTGGCTTTGTTCAATTTTCACCTCGCCTGGAGAAAGGCCCAGCCGACGGCGAATGTCTTCAGGAATGCCGTCTTTGTGAACGGTAAAAGAGATGGTATTTTGGCGCATGTAGGCTTCCGAACAATAGACATAGCCTTTCAGGTCAGAGACCTCGCCCCAAGAATTTTTGACTACATAATATATCCCGGAATGCTTTTCGTCGAGCAAACCGACAATATGCATCAGGTGGTCATCTGTGGTGATTTGACGATCAAATAGTTGCTGGCGAAGTTCCTGCGTAATCTTCGTCTCGGCTTCCCAGAGTTTGAACGTATTGGCTTGTGCAATGCCGTCCTTATCTTTCCAATTTGTAGCGGGCACGATGGCGAGGCCATTTGTGGCAGAAAAACCCTCGTTGCTCACATCGGCATCCCATTCGACCGTATAGCCTTGTTCGATGGAGTTTTTCGCGCAGCGCATCAGGTCGCTAACAGGCACGTTGTACATCTCGCCATTCGCCCAATTGTCAGGGATTTCTAGAATGAATTTGCTCCAAAATGGATGGTGCGTGAACGACGTAACTGTAACATAATCATCGGTCTTAAACCCCAAATAATCCCGATAAGAAGTAGGCGTAAACATCACATCGTTGTAGGTAAACTTGGTAGGCACTTGGCCAAATTCTTCGTCGAGCGCTTTGTCAATGTTTGTCAGCCAGTCGGCGGGGAGCTTGCTATCAATGCCTAGTTTCACAAAATCATCACAAAGGCCCTTGAGCATTTTTTCCAACTTTCCGTGATTGAGCGGGGCTTTGGGGTCTTTGCGCCCAGGGTACACGCTTTCGGGCATCACACCATATTGCGCAGCGGCATGGAGTGCATCGTGTGCGAGGCCGCCTTCGCCAAATTGAGCATGGCCTTGGCGGCGCACATAATTCTCACACTTTAGGCGGTAAATATGCCGCACAATATACATCTCCGAGAGGTCAACGTCTTTTTTGCCAAGCCGGAGCCCCTCGCTTTCGAGGAAGGAAACCGTACTGAATGCCCAGCAGGTGCCCGTCTGGTCTTGGCTTTTTACGGGCGAGGCGTTTTGGCGCTTATATTCTTTGAATTCATAAGGTTCAGTTTGGGCAAAAGCAGCCAACGTAATGGCCGTAGATAAGAGGAGCAGCAGTAATCTTTTCATGCTTATGTATCGGTCGCGTTAATTTTTGAGGGCGAAAGGTAGGGATAATGTGGTCAATGAGAGAAATGTGGTTAATATGGAAAATGTGATTGATGAGGTCCCCGCCTTCGCGCTTTTACTCGCCTTAGCCTTTTGCGCTATGACGGGTAAAAATGGACAATTAGACACCTTACGAACGTAAACGTTCGCGCACCACTTCATTGAGGTTGCGCGATACAGGTATAGTCGCTTCTACGCCACGAAGGTGTAAGCGGTAACCTTGGGCATTGCCGCTCACTTTTTCCACCTTGTCAAAATTGACCAGGTATGTGCGGTGGCATCTAAAAAATTGTGGAAAATCAGCCAGAACGTCTTCTTTTTTGCGGAGCGTGGCACGGAGCAGTCTGTTTTTGAGCACTTGGTTTTCAAAGAAAAAGACCTGCACATAGTTGTCTTGTGCAGCGATATAGGCGATTTGGGAAGCTTCGAGGGTGAGGGTCTCGTTTTGGTTTTCACCAATGAATTTTATTGTGGCACCCTCCTCCGCCCCTGCCCGCCCCTGCCCGCCAGGGCTCGGCAGGCGGGAGGGCTCGGCAGGCGGGAAGGCTACGGCGGGTAAAGGAGCAGTTGGGAGCATGAGCTGTGCTTCGGCTGCGTATTTTTTACTCCATTTCATTTGGGTTAAAAACGCACCAAAAAAACTGGGGAAAATCCCCACGGCAAAGGTAAGGCCCTGCCAAATCCAAAACGTACGGCCATTCAGCGGCACTTTCCAGAGGGCATTTGCAAGCAATAAGTTGCCAAACCCGATACACCCAATGAAAAACAGGTTGAAGAGAATTTCCTTCCAAACTGTCCATTTTTCTTCGTCAAATATACTGGGCAAAAGCAAACAAAAGCCATTGACAATCAAGCTAATAATCACCGTCACCAATCCAAAATAGCCACAGACAATTAAAAATTGCAGTTCTTCATCAGGACTTATTTGTGTCCCAAACGGTTTGAAAAAGAAGAGGAAAAGGGTCACGAATAACCCTGCCCAAAAAGCGCTGCGCAAAGTGGACATCCATTGCCGCTCAAAAGGATAGGGCTGCAAAAACCAGTTTCGGATTGTTTGCATGTTTACCCGCCGTAGCCTCGGCGAAGGAGGGTTTATTAGTTTACTGAATTGGTGACCCTCCTTCGCTAAAGCTACGGCGGGTAAACTGGTGATTGGCAGATTATTTGGGAAGGTCTATCGTACAAACGGTATGTCCAGTGTCAGTTCCGGGTCGCTGCCGCGCTGCCATGAGTAGGCTTTTACGAGTCGGATAGCCTCCTCGTCGCAGCCGTAGCCGAGCGATTTAAGTATTTGGAAATCAATGGCTTGATTATTTGTATCAAGTCGAAATTTGAGCTGCACCGAGCCGCTCACATTATTTTGGCGCGCTGCTTCTGGCAAACGTGCATTGCGGCGCAAGTAGTCCTGAAATTTGTCCCAGCCGCCAGTAGGTTGTGAAGGACTAGCCTCTGCGCTGGGCCTCTTTTTCATGGCGTCTTTTGCTTTTGATGGGGCAGCCTCTTCTTTTTTGGCCTCTGAGCGGGAAGCTGCATTTCCGGGAGCGAAGCTATCGTCGTCTTGGGCCACTTTGGCTTTCGCATATTCGTCTTCACTGGCCGAAGGCTTCGCAGCGACTATTTTTTCAGGTTTTTTATCTGCAGCTTCCTCTGCACTCAACTCTGGCGGAGTTGCATTGGCAACTTCCGAGGCTGCACCGCTGGCAACAGGGCTGGCATCCATGATCGAGGAAGGCGGGCTGCTTTGAACGGATTTGTCCAAACGGTCGAGTTTAGGGACACTGCTCGGGTTCATTTCTTCGTCTGCACTTTTTCCTTCCGGTAAATTGGAGGCAATAGGCTGATTTTCCAGAGGTTCCTGCGCGGCTTCTGGCGACATGGTGGCCGACTTTTCCGATGACGGGATGAGCCAAATGACCGCCAAAACCAAGACGCTAATGGCTGCAACGGCTGCCAATATTTGTGGGAATGCAACGATTCGCCCGCCGCCCGTCCGCTTGCGCAAACGCGCCCGAAGCGAGGCCAAGTGTGCCGCGTGATCCGTCTCCGGCAACGACCAAAACCCCTCTACCGTTTCCCGACGGAACTCGTCGGAATCGGTCAAGGCCTGCAATTCCTGCTCGTGGGCACGGGAGAAATCTCCCGATTGCCAGCGTTCGAGCAGTTCAAGCAGCCGCTTGTCGTCGTTGTGAGGGTTGGTGGACATTGATTATTGTGTATTTGTTGATTTGGGGATTTGTTGATTTGGAGCCGAACGGCCCCATTGTGTATCGTGCATCGTCTATCGTTTATCGTCCTCCGTTCTTTTCCATGCAGATTCTGAGATTTCGTTTGCCATTTTGAATGTGGGAACGCACTTTCCCCAGTTCTTCGGCCATCATGTCCGCTATTTCCTTGTAAGACTTGTCTTCATAATAAAACCAGGTTATACAGGCTCGTTGCAAATCTGCAAGTTCCGCCATGCAGCGTTCGAGGGTTGAAATACCTTGCGGCAGTTCGTAGTCAAAAACAGGCTCCACAGCGTCGTAGTACACCATGTCCTCGGGGGCGTGATGATCCGTCGGCCTGCGCTGTGCTTTTCGCCATTCCATCAGGCAATGATTCCGCGCCAACACATAAAGCCAGCCCCGAAACGACTCGATTTGGTGTTCCTTTACCTTTCGCGTCAATTCTTCGTAAATCGCCATCACGGCATCCTCTGCTTTGCCGGTGTCTTTCAAAATTTTGATACACACTCCGTACACCATCGGCATATAGCGCTCGTACAACATCCCAAGTGAGCGCGTTGAACTGCTGCCAACATAGTCAGCAAGCAAGTGCTCGTCGCTCAGGTGTTCGGGAAAATTTGGGCGGAGAAATCTCAGCATAAAAACAAGGTCTCAGGAATGCACCGCCAAAAGTAAAGCCTTAGATGAATAACCAAAGGGAAATACACAAAGCTTCCCCTTTTGGCAGCCAGAAGTGCAAAAACTGACATAAGTCCTTCAAAGGTCTGAAAAAATGGCAGTTCCCGGCTCGTAGCACGAAGTTTGATAAGGGGCTTCCAGTTGACCGTTAACTTTTGACCATTGGCTTTTGACCATTGACCATTGGCATAGGTTCGGGAGCAATGAAAACCGGCTCCCCCAGTCAACAGTCAAAAGCCAATGGTCAAAAGTCAAAATTTACTTTCATCAAAATTAAAATAGTTCAAAACGTATGAAGCCAATCGCTGACCGCGTAATCATCAAGCCCGCCCCCGCCGACGAGAAAACTAAAGGCGGCATTATCATCCCCGACACCGCAAAAGAAAAGCCACAACGCGGCGAAGTCGTCGCGGTAGGCCCCGGCAAAACCGGCAAAGACGCGCATTCTATGACCGTCCAAGTGGGCGACATGGTGCTCTATGGCAAATATTCCGGCCAAGAAATCAACCATGAAGGTCAAGACCTCCTCATTATGCGTGAAGAGGAAATCCTGGTGATTCTTTAATGGTGATTTGGTTATGGGGTTATTTGGTTATTTGTTCGCCCTGAGTTTGGCATTAATCTATGCCGCTTGAGACAAAACAAATACCAAGCTCTAGCCAAACGAATAACCAAATAACCACTTCCCCAAATAACCACTCATCACTTAACACTTACCATTCGAAAAGATATGTCCGCAAAGCAAATTAACTTCAATACCGAAGCCCGCGAAAAACTCAAAGAAGGCGTTGACGCTTTGGCCAATGCCGTAAAAGTTACCCTTGGCCCCAAAGGCCGCAACGTAGTCATCCAGAAATCCTTCGGCGCGCCATCCATCACCAAAGACGGTGTTACGGTAGCCCAAGAAGTCGAACTCGAAGATGCCGTCGCCAACATGGGCGCACAGATGGTGAAAGAAGTCGCCAGCAAAACTGCTGATGCAGCAGGTGACGGTACTACTACCGCTACCGTGCTCGCTCAAGCGATGATAACCGCCGGCCTCAAAAACGTGGCCGCTGGCGCTAACCCGATGGACCTAAAGCGGGGCATCGAGAAAGCCGTGAAAAGCATCGTTGCCGACCTCAAATCCCAGACCGAGCAAATCGGCGAGGACTTTGACAAAATCGAGCAAGTAGCCGCTATCTCTGCCAACAACGATGAAGAAATCGGCAAACTTATTGCCAATGCCATGAAGCGTGTGAGCAAAGACGGTGTGATCACTGTGGAGGAAGCCAAAGGCACCGATACCTATATGGAAGAGGTGATTGGGATGCAGTTCGACCGCGGCTACCTAAGCCCATACTTCATCACCGACGCAGAAAAAATGGTGGCCGACTACGAAAGCCCATACGTGCTCATCACGGACAAGAAGATCAGCAATATGCAAGACCTCGTGCCAGTGCTCGAGAAATCTTTGCAGACAGGTCGCCCGCTCCTCATCATCGCAGAAGATGTTGACAGCCAAGCACTCGGAGTGCTGGTGGTCAACCGCCTTCGCGCAGGCCTCAAAGTGGTTGCCGTGAAAGCTCCAGGCTTTGGCGATCGCCGCAAAGCCATGCTTGAAGACATCGCCATCCTCACGGGTGGCACGGTCATCAGCGAAGAACAAGGCTACAAACTCGAAAATGCTGGTCTTGAACACCTTGGCTCTTGCGAGCGCATCACGGTGGACAAAGACAACACAACCGTTGTAGGTGGTAAAGGCAAAGCGGAGGACATCAAATCCCGCATTGGCCAGATCAAACAGCAAATCGAATCCACCACGAGCGACTATGATAAAGAAAAACTGCAAGAGCGTTTAGCCAAATTGGCAGGTGGCGTGGCAGTACTTTACATCGGCGCCTCTACGGAAGTGGAAATGAAAGAGAAAAAAGACCGTGTGGACGATGCGCTCCACGCTACCCGTGCTGCCATCGAAGAAGGCATTGTACCGGGCGGCGGCGTAGCCCTCGTTCGTGCCATCAAAAGCCTCGACGGGCTCAAAGGTGTGAACGAAGATGAGAATTACGGTATCGCCATCGTGCGCAAATCGCTCGAAGCCCCCATCCGGATCATCGCTGAAAATGCAGGGGTGGACGGTTCGCTCGTATTCCACAAGGTACTCGACGGCAAAAGTGCGTTTGGCTACAATGCGCGTACCGATGTGTACGAAGACTTGAAAAAAGCAGGCATCATTGACCCGACCAAAGTTGCACGTGTAGCGCTTGAAATGGCGGCTTCTATTTCTGGCCTCGTGCTCACTACTGAGTGCGTCATCAGCGAGAAGCCTAAGAAAGGGGACGGCGGCGGCCACGGCCACCCAGACATGGGCGGAATGGGCGGCATGATGTAAGGTTGAGAAATAAAATGTTTTACCCTCCTACGCCAAGGCTTCGGCGGGTAAACCGCAAAACCGCAAAATGTAAAATTGCGGAATACGTTAATGAATAAAAATCGGGCGCGTCGGTAACGGCGCGCCCGATTTGTTTTTGGCCAGTTTTGGTCAAATTAACCTACTTATTATTTGATTTTCACCAATTTCCCCATTTTCCGCCAGCCCATCTCTGAGCGCCATTCCAAGAGATATTGGCCAGATGGAAGGGCCGTCAAATCCAGTTTTTCAAAGTCTGAAAAATCAGTGCTTTCTAAAACTATTGCTCCGAGTGCGTTGAAAACGCGCAGAACACCAGGGCTTTTTTCGTCCGTTTGTATTTGAACGATACCTGCGCTGGGGTTTGGGGAAATAATTAGGGCCTGGCCCTGATGCCTTTGCCATACATCATGCGTTCCAACCGTTTCTGCCACACCCGTAACCGTTGTGTTGGTCACTATATCAGCATTGAAGTCAAAGTAAATGTGTGCTGTATTGCGGATTTGCTGCCCCAAAGCAAGACCGGGCTTGGGCCGTATGCTGTATTTGACAAAACCATGGCTGGCTGGCTCGTTGAAATCGCTGGGCGGAAGGTCAATCGGGTCAAAAAGGAACTCGACTGCCCCGCTGCCCCGCAGGGTGGTCTGGCATGGGCGCGAAGAAGCCAGCACTTGAAAGGTAGCAACGTCAAGCCGCTGAAAATCAAGGGTGTCGGCAAGGCGCACGATCTCGGCGGGATAAGTTCCCGTGTTCTGAAATCGAATGGTGTACGTGAGGGTTTCCCCTGCTGCAATCTGTTCGGGAGTGATGCTGGAGGCATTGCAGCGTTTGTCGTTGGGATCGTAAGAACCAACGACCCGTTCGGACAAAAAGGATTGGTTGTCAACCACGTTTGCGTCGGTCTGGGCAGGATTGATACGCGCATAAGCCGTGACCAGGCTGCTCATCGGCGTGCCAACCGGGACTCTAACGCTGATAACAATCTTGCCATCTGAAAATGCGCTAAGGGTTTGTAGGTTCCAAAAAAGTGTGTCGCCATTGATGCCATCGGGCGACGGGAAAGCGGCCTGAAATTCCAGGGGCGCGTTGGGCACAAAGTAGATTTTGCCATCCGCATCCGCCGTACCGACGTTATTATAACTCAGGTATATGTTTTCCTTAAAACCGGGGCGGAATACCGTCTCATTGGTCAAATCAACCCGCAGGTCGGTAATGTCTGGGGGGAAATAAAGCCCAAAATCTTTGCCTGTTGTTGAAGTGCTCACGTTGTAAAATTCGGGGTTGGCGATGACCCAGGGAGCAGGCTTTTTCACCCGCAAGGTGTCATGGTTGAGATCGGCGAAAAGCGTGTAATCTCCATCTATGCCCGAAGTAGCAAAAGAACCGCTGCCCGCCTGTAAGATAGCGCCAGCGTAAGGCAGTTCACCGAGATCCTGCTGGCCGTTGTTGTTGTCGTCGCGCCACACTTTGCCACCTAATTGGGCAAGGTTGATGGATGCGAGCGAGCGCTTCCAGAGCGGCATATTGCTATATTCAGCATCAAGCAGGATGTAGCCGTTGTGGATGATTAAACCCGCGTTATAAAAATAGGGGAGTGGCAAATTGGCACTTATGTCAAACCATTGATCATTTAGTCCCTGGCTCAAGAAAATATTATCATCCGCAATCGCCACCACAACATTGCCATCAGAGACCAAATAATCAGCGCCCGTGGGATAGCCGAAACTATTCAAAAGATGGTTGCTTATTTTCGTGAAAGTCAGCCCGTTATTGCTGGAAACCATGATGGCGTTATAGTCATACGCAAACAAATGAACCCCGTCAGAATAGATATAGACATCGCCACTTCCTTGGGCCAAACTGCTCAGTCCCGCACCGACGGACTGCCAGGTGATTCCGCCATTTTGCGAGCGAAACAGCCCAAGGTAACCGCGCCATTCAAAAAGATAATCACCTTTTGCAACCGTCTCAAAGGCACTGCTGGTGGTTCCGCCCGTTGGGATCCAATGAAGGCCATTATCGGTGGACTTGTAAATGGTAGTGGGGCCACCGTTCCAACCGTCATATTCGAACATGTAGAAATTGGCTCCTTCTGACACAAGTTTATGAGAAATTCCTGCCGTAAATTGTACGCCAGACGCCTGCCAATGGCGAAGGTCTCCCATAGACCGATAGAGTTTTTGGTCGTAATCAACGGCAAAAAAGTTTCCATTATGCGCTGTATAGGGATAACCCAAATTGTTAGCGTCTGTGAAAGGACGAAACCAGGTAGCTCCATCGTCTTCAGAAGCAGAACCTGCTAGTTCCAAATAATCGCCAAGCACATAAAGCCTCTTCTCACCGAAAAACGAGGAGGGGTCAAACGCAATGCCTGTATTTCGCAGTTCCCAATAATTGCCGCCATCGGTAGAGCGCACTATGCCAAGAGAGGTGCCAAGAATGGTGGTGCCCCCGTTTTTGGCAAGCATGAAAACGGTGGCGTACGCGTCATCAAGCGTATTGGAGAAGGTTTGCCAGGTATTGCCCCCATTGGAGGAATATAAAAAAGAACTACCATTGCTTGGATAAGCACGGAAAAACCACTGCCCCGATTGCCAAAAAACACCATACGTCTGACTCCCCGAGTAAACAAGCGACCAAGTTGCGCCATTGTTGACCGAGCGTTGTATCCCTGCATCTGTGCAGAGCATGATGGTATCGCCGTGTATGGCAATACCATTGGCCCGATGGCCTTCATACACCAAGTTCCAGGTATCGCCTTCGTCCGTGGACCGCAGGAGGGAATCTTTTACAGCCACCCAAACTTCATTGCCTTGCACTTGCATGATAAGCGTATTAGGGTAGTAAAATTGACCAAAACTAAGCACTGGGATAGGTGTGCCAGGAGCGGTTTTGTCATATCGGTACACCGCACTGAAGGTTTCAAAAAGTATATAATTATCCGTGACAGCAAGCCCATCAGGGTAAACCAGGCCAGATGGGAGTTCGCTGCTAAGCAAATCCCAAGTCATTCCCTGATTGCTGCTCCGGTAAAGCCCTTGGCCGTAAGCAATCGCAAAGACATCATTGCCGGATTGGGCAGTTGCTGTCGCATAGCTTGTGTTAATATCAAGGGTTTTTGACCATGAAAGCCCATCATTGGTGGATCGGTAGTAACCCGTTTCACCCTGTGCTACCCAAATCCCTCCCATGTTGAGAATATTGCTAATGTCCTCATCGCCGGGGACTGGGACAGATTCCCATTGGGCAGGCAGCAATTGTGCTGAAAAAAGCGTCAAGGCGAATACGATGGGGCGTAAGGCGGAGTATTGGTTTATCATTTTCAAAGATTTTGAACAGGTGAAAAACTCGGTTCTGCTTGAATTAGGGCGCAACAAGTTTCAAATTTTGAGCGAACAAACAGTGCAAATTTTGAAGCATTGGCCAATTTTTGTCAAACAAGGAGATTGACGCACAAAATAGGTGTTGGGTTGGGCTTGCGTATGCTACTTTCGCTTCTTGTGTTTTAAGTGACCCAACCTGTCGCCTTATACCACCGTTCTTCATGCAATCTCTTTTTCACTAAGAACCCCTATCTGCCTAGAACGCTGTTTCAGCCGATACCTTAATTATTCATTTTTAAAACATTACCCTGCCATGCGAATAACATTACGCCTTCCTCTGTCGCTTTTTCTCACGCTTTTTTCTTTTGTGTTACTTCAGGCCCAGTGGGCAAAAACAAATGGGCTCCCCGGCGGTGAGGTGGGCAGTTTCCTGCATTATGGCGATACGGTTTTGACCAATGCAGGCAATGAGATTTATTTTTCGGCGAATCACGGACAAACCTGGTCTCCATTATCGTCCTCCGTAGGTGTTTCGCTCTACGAATCGGATGCCGACGGGCACAATATTCTAGCGCGGAATTATGATCCCAACACTGGTTATCGGCTGGTTCGCTCAAGCGATTTTGGGCAGAGTTGGCACCCAATCGCTTCGGTAGATACCATGCTTTTTTATGAGTCGTTTTTGGCGTATGGGTATATCTATGCCACTGATTACCATGGGCTTTACCGCACCAACAACGACGGCGCAACTTGGGAATACACTACTGCCCGACAAATCAGCAACATACAATTTGATGGCCAACGCATCACGGGATCGAGTTATCCTTACATCCTGCAATCCTCCGATGCTGGTTTTACCTGGGACACCCTGCTCCACGTGACCGGCAATGTCATTGACATGCTCCAGTATGAAAACCACCTTTTTGCCTTTATGCAAAATGCACAAAACGGCTGCTATGCTTCAAGCGATTATGGACAAACCTGGCAGCATTACACCGGCACTGCTTTTGACCAATACACCGATTTTTTATGGCATAACGGAAGCATATTTGGGCTGCACGGCGATAAAATCGTTCGATCGCCCAATCTTGGCCAAACATGGATCAATGTCCCTTTTCCGGCCAGTGAATATTATTATGGGTTTGCAGGAATTTCCACAGGAAATGCAATCTTAATCGGTGGTCTGGATACGGATGAATCCGCTGATATACTGCGCAGCACGGATAATGGCGATTCTTGGTTTTCTGCCGACTTTGGTATCCTGGCCGCCTCCGGCAAACTCCGATCTATCGGCAACAATCTCTACGCTGCCAGTGTTGGCGGCATCTTTCAATTGGATGCCGATGGAATTAACTGGACGAAGCAAAATCTGGTTTTTACGCCCCCTCAATACGGCTATGGAGGATTTACAGATTATATTCAATCTGGCGACAACTTGCTTTTCTGCAAAGCCGGCAGGCCACAGGTTTCACTCGATGGCGGTGTCTCTTGGTATGAATCGTTTGTGCCCTCGCAGATTTCACACCCTGGCATCTCTACGCTTGAGCCCTTGGGTGACAAAATTCTGGGCCTTGGTGACAACTTTGATTTCAGTGAGCATTTTATCTCCGAGAATAACGGTCTTACCTTTTTGCCCATCGAAACCCTTTATGACCAATATCAAGCCCAAATAATGACACTTGACGTTGATCAAGGGAAAGTATTTGTGCTTACATACGACAATAAAATTTATCGCTCGGACGATGCTTGCAGTAATTGGACCCTACAGGTGGGATCAGTTCCAACAGATTCAGTGGGACAATGGGGCTTATCAGACGCCCGTTTCATGGTTCGCGGCAATGTGATGGTCATAATGCCCGATTCGTATTCCAAAAAGATGTTGTACTCCAAAGATGCAGGGCAAACCTGGACATTTATCAACCTCGCCACGGCTGGCTTGCCTTTTGGGGAAGCAATTTTCAACGACCTCCTCTA
>JACMMM010000704.1 GCA_014379065.1 Saprospiraceae bacterium | reverse complement strand
TGATCCCGGAAAGGCCAGAAAGACCCGTTCCCCGTGCTAAATTGAGCAAGACGGTTTCTACCGAATCATTCAAATGATGTGCCGTTGCGATATTGGAAAACCCATTTTCTGCCGCAATCCCGGCAAACCATTCGTATCGCAATGCTCGGGCCGCCATTTGGGTAGAAAGGCCGTTATGCTCTGCGTAAGCCTTTGTATCAAAGCGTTTTACAAAAAAAGGGACCTCGAAGTTCAGGGTCATTTTTTCTACAAAAAGTTCGTCGCCATCGGATTCCGGGCCGCGTAATTGAAAATTGCAATGGGCTACGGCAAAGGGCAGACCTGCCCTGTAAAAAAGGTGCGCCATTACCACAGAATCCAAGCCCCCACTCACCGCTAAAAGCGTTGGAGCATCGTCGCTCAAAGGCAACTGCTGTGTTTTTAGAAATTTAAAAAAGCCTTCGAGCAAATCCATTTATTAAAAGTCAAAATATCTTGCGGCCATGAAAAACACAACTGCCCCTCCTTCGCTAAAGCTACGGCGGGTAAACCTGCTTCTGGTACTGCTACTGCTACCTTTTTTATCCTCCGCCCAAGTTTCCGGCAAAATAACCGGCGAGGGTGGTGAGCCTTTGCCGTATGCTACCGTTTACGTTCGTAACACCAGTAATGGAACCGTTTCCAATGCGGAGGGCAACTATCGCCTTTCGGTTGGAAAAGGACCACAAGAAATTGTGTTCCAATACATTGGCTACAAACAGCGCATCGAAAAAATAACCGTGGGCGACAAGCCGGCTCGCTTGGATGTCCGCCTCGAATCATCCAATTTGGAACTGCAAGAAATGGTGGTGTCGTCCATTGACCCGGCAGTGCGCATCATGCGCGAGGTAATCGCCAAGCGAAGGTACTACAAAAAGAAAGTGTCGAACTACGCTTGTGACGTGTACATCAAGGGGTTTTACAAACTCTCGGATGCTCCCAAAAAAATAATGGGCCAAGACGTAGGCAACATGGGCGGGGCGCTCGATTCCACTGGCGCGGGGGTGATCTACCTATCCGAATCCGTGTCCAAGCTGTGGGTGCAAGACCCGCCAGGCCGAAAAAAAGAAGTGATGGTGTCAAGCAGGGTCAGCGGCAGCGAGAACGGATTTAGCCTCAACCGCGCAACTTTGACAGAGTTCAACCTGTATGATGAACGGCTCGAAATCTTTCGCGAAATCCTCTCCCCGCTTGCCGACAACGCTTTCAACTACTACAATTTCAAACACGCAGGACGATTCAAAAACGAACTTGGCTTTACCGTTGAGAAGATAAAAGTGATTCCCAAACGCTCAGCCGACCCTACTTTTTCGGGCTTTTTGTATATCATAGACGAATTATGGCTTTTGGCCGGTGCAGACCTCGCGCTCACAGGCCCTTCTATCAAACAACCCATTCTCGATACTATGCGCATCCAGCAGCAGTACGTTCCGCTGGGCGCAAACGACACTTGGGGCTTGCTGACGCAGGTGACGAGTTTCAAATTCGGCATTCTTGGTTTTAAAATCTCAGGGTTTTTCAACAGCATTTTCTCAAACTACGACCTCGATCCAAAATTTGAAGCAGACCTTTTCAACAAAGAAATTTTTAAAATAGC
>JACMMM010000703.1 GCA_014379065.1 Saprospiraceae bacterium | reverse complement strand
TTGTGTGGAGGTCAAATGATGGTTGACTGTTGACCATTGACCGTTGACCTTTGACCTTTGACCGTTGACCGTTGACTTTTGACTCCGCACACTGCTTACCAAAACACACTCATTACACAAACACACATTCTTATGCAAAAACTGATGGTTTTCTGTGCTGCTTTTTTCGTGCTTACGATAGCAGCCTCGGCCCAAACTGGCCAAAAATTCTTCACCCGCGACGGCAAAGTTAAGTTCGATGCCACAGTGTCCGCTTCGATCGAAAAAGTTGAGGCATTGAGCAATAGCGCCACTTGTGTGCTGGATGCTTCCAACGGCAATTTCCAATGGGCTGTGCTGATCAAAGGCTTTAAATTTGAGAAATCTTTGATGCAAGAGCACTTCAATGAGAACTATATGGAGTCCGACAAGTACCCAAAAGCCACGTTTTTGGGCAAAATAACCAATATCGCTGACGTGAATCTTGCAAAAGATGGCACCTACAATGCCCTTGTATCGGGACAAATGACGATTCACGGTATTACAAAGGACATCACTGCCAACGGTGCGCTCACGGTAAGCGGGGGCAAGGTTAAGGTCAATGCTGGATTCAACCTCAAATTGGCTGATTACAATATTAGCATCCCTTCCATGGTGAGCGATAAAGTTGCCAAAGAAGTCAAAATACTGGTGGACGCCACACTCGAGCCAAAACAGTAAACGACATTGGATTGTTGGACGCTGGATATTGGACTATCCAGCGTCCAACGTCTAAAATCTTACGAACTAATTTTATGAAAAAAATCTACTTTTTACCCGCCATAGCCAAAGCGGCGGCGGGGCTCGCCTGTTTACCCACCATAGTCTTTTCACGCGCCATAGCTTTAGCGACGGTGTGGTTGACGGCGTGTTTACCCGCCATAGTCTTGACGACGGCGGGCCTTTTTTTACCTCAATTGCTCCTCTCTCAAACCGAAGACTTGCTCTCTCAGTTGGGGGACGAAAAAACTACGGAGTATGCGACTGCCACCTTCAAAAGCAATCGCGTTGTCAATGGCCACTCCATTGAAAACACGGCCAAAGGGGTGCTTGACACCAAGTTTTCGCACCGATTTTCCCCTGTCCGACAGGGTATCTATGATATGTTTGGCCTTGACGGCGCTACCATCCGAATTGGTGCAGATTATGGCGTGACGGATCGCCTTATGGTAGGTTTTGGGCGCAATAACACGGAGAAAATCATTGATGGCTTTGCCAAATACAAAATCCTCCGGCAGTGTTCGGGTGCCAAAAACATCCCCTTCACGCTTTCATATCTCATTGATGCGCAGATCAAAACGGTCAAATTTGCCGAGCAAGAACGCGACAACAAATTCTCCGACCGGATCTATTACACCCACCAATTACTTATCGGCAGAAAATTCAATAGCAGGCTTTCGCTGCAACTCATGCCCACGGTAGTTCATCGCAATCTCACAGCTTCTCCCGCTGATAAAAATGATGTGTATTGCGTCGGTGCAGCGGGGCGTATCAAGCTCACCAAGCGCGTTGCGCTCAACGCCGAATATTACTACGTCCCTGAAGGACAGATTGAAGGAGATTACGCAAACAGTCTTTCCATCGGTTTCGACATTGAGACGGGCGGCCACGTGTTCCAACTGCATTTTACCAACGCGGCCTACATGACCTACAAGGGTTTCATCACCGAAACGCAGGAAGACTGGTTTTTCAAAGACGGGGATGGGAAAATGCTCACGGGCATTCGATTTGGTTTCAATATATCGCGTGTGTTTACGCTCGTGAAGCCGAAACTTCAGTAGTTGCAAGTTGGCAAGTTGAAAGTTGCAAGTTCGCCATTCCCAGCGTCACCACTTGGAACTTGCTACTTGAAACTTTCAACTTAGCGTGTTGTAAAACGCCAAACTTCGCTCTACCTCCGATTTAGTAGGCTCAATAATTTTTAAGGAATACGGCAATTCGTCCGGCACAGCCATGCGCACTGTGCCGGACGAATTTTTTTTGTCCTGCTGCATTAATTCCCAAATGGCGGGGAATGCTTCAAAGGCAATGTTTCGGTGTGGAAAAACTTTTTGCCCCAGCGATAATACCGCTGTCCACAGGATTTCATTTTTTGCGAGGAAGGCTTCGCAAACCATCCCGATAAAAACCGCCTCGCCGTGCGTAAGTGCTTCATCGGTTTCCAAAAACCAACTTTCCAGTGCGTGACCAATGCTGTGGCCAAAGTTCAAGAGCATTCGCAGGCCTTTTTCCAAGGGGTCTTCCTGTACCACGCGCACTTTAACGGCGATGGATTTTTGGAGTATGTCGAGCCAATCGACCGAAGTGAGGAGGCAACTTGAAGTTGCCTCCTCACTTAATTGCTGCGCCAATTCCGGGCCGCCGATGAGCGCGTGTTTGATCACCTCTGCATAGCCACTGCGCAATTCTCGTTCAGGCAAAGTTTGCAGAAAAACAGGGGCAACGAACACGGCAGCTGGCTGCTGAAAAACACCAATCGTGTTTTTAATTCCTTGAAAATCAATGCCCGTTTTTCCGCCAATGGCTGCATCGGTCATAGAGAGTAGGGTGGTGGGAACTTGCACAAAATCAATCCCGCGCTTCCAGGTAGCGGCGCAAAAGCCACCCATGTCGCCGATAACACCGCCACCGAGATTGACCACGAGCGCTCTGCGGTCAAGTTTGGCGGCGAGCATGGCTTGCCAGATTTTTTCGCAGGTGGCGAGGCTTTTTTCTGCTTCCCCTGACTGGATTTCGGTCATCGTGATTTTTTCGTGAAGCCCTGTGTTCTCCAAGAAGTAAGGAAGGCAATGACGGCACGTATTTTCGTCGGCAAGGACAAAAATCTGGGAATAGTGTTG
>JACMMM010000702.1 GCA_014379065.1 Saprospiraceae bacterium | reverse complement strand
CCCGCCTCGTCGAGATGCTGATTGGTCTTGGAGAAGCAGCGGCAACCAAAAAACTTGCTGGCTGACAACTGGGACGGATGGGCGCAGTTGATGACTTTGTGCTGCGGCTGGTTGACGAGTTTACCTTTCTTTTGGGCCGATGCACCCCAGAGCAGAAATACCACGCGTGTCGGTTTGGCGGCAACGAGTTCGATGATGCGATCAGTAAATTTCTCCCAGCCTTTCTTCTGGTGAGAATTGGGAACGCCAGCCTGCAGAGTGAGAAGCGTATTTAACATCAAAATTCCCTGGCGGGCCCAAGATTCGAGATAGCCGTTGTTGGGAATGCGAAAACCCACGTCATCGTGAAGTTCCTTGTAAACGTTCTTCAGGGAACCAGGCAAGGGTTGAACGTGCGGCTGAACGGAAAAGCAAAGCCCATGCGCATAGCGAGGATTGGGATATGGGTCCTGCCCCAGCAGCAATACCTTGACCTGGTCATAGGGCGTAAACTTGAGCGCGTTGAAGATGTCCTCCCGGGCGGGCAGAACGGTTTGTCCGCCCGCCAATTCCTGGTCGAGAAAAGCATCAAGTTCGCGATAGTAGGGTTTCTTCGTTTCGTCGCTGAGTTGGGCTTTCCAACCGGCAGGAATGGGAGGCAGCATAGGATGATGTGGTTGCTTGTGACTGTGGGTTTAAAGTTACTATCTGGTATAGCGCACCGCCCGCGTGACAATAAAACGCGCGCCAAGCAAAGCGAACAAGTCGCCTTCACCTTGAGAATTTGTTCCAATCGCGATTACACCGGGCATTCCAGTGCAGTTTGTGCTTTGCCAAACTCAGCTTTTGCTTGAGCGAGAACTTTTTGACCATTGGATGACCGAACGAGATGCTCAAACGGGATCGTTTTTTTTCCAGAGGCTCGGGCGTCTATCAGCCTAAGGCATTCACGCAGAATTTCACGCTTGCTCGGACCAAATTGCACAAGCGCCAACCTTACTGCATCGGCTTTTTTAGGGTCATTGCTGCAGTCCCACAATTCTGCCAGATCTGCAATAAACGACGGGGCCGTTCCCAGTTCACATGAAATTCGCAATTGGGCGACCAAAAGATTTTTTACTTGTACAAGAAGGGTATTGAGCGCGTTTGGCTTTAACTTGAAGCTGGCTTCGGGATTGATGGGGTCCGGTCGGTTAAACAAATCCGGATCACCCAATATACATACGCCCTGCGCGGTGGAGTGGATGTCGTTGGCATCTTCAAAATAGAGATGGTAATAGAAATGCATCGGCACTGTAACAATGCAGACAACCCCGGAAACTTTACTGATTGGCCTTAACAACCGCATGAACGTGCTGAAATCTTTTGATGGCAGGGCGTCAACATCATCAATCAGAATTACCAATCTGCCAAACTCGCGGGAAACCCTGTACAACAAGCGTTTGACTTCCTGTTCCAGGAACGGTGTTTCCATGGAATGATATGCTTCTGTATCGCTTGGAACCGGCAAAAACAACTTCGCAATGCCAGCAACCGGGTTTGCCAAACTTTCCTTGTCGGGGGTGGTATTCGCGTGCTCTTCTTTCCCTCTCAATTCAACGCGCATTGCTTTGCATTTGGCTTTTAGATGCCACCAAGAAGGGAGACAGTATTGCGCCGCCAAAAAAAAGGCGGCAAACCCCACCCCAAAAACTAAAAAGGAAAACGTATTTGCAAACCAATATTCTCCGTGAATTGTCGCTGAAACCAAGCTGGCAACCAAAAGAATGCCGCACACAATCGAACTCCATGCGAACAAAGCGGCTGCTCCATCACGAGTATCAAGCGGACTCCAAACGGGCGTGCCACAAGCCTCAGCTTTTCTCCCTCTTGCCCGATGGATTTGTCCGGCAGTCATCGTTAGGAGAACCACGCTCAACAATCCATACCCGGCAATGTCGGCGGTTTCCTTTTTGCCTGTCCGATTGAGCGACTGACTGGAATAGGAATCCATGACCATGATGTTGGTGCCAGCGGTGTTGGTTCGTTCTATGGATTCCAAATCGCCTAGTTCTTTAACCGCCTTGGTCGAAAGTCCCTCGGCAAAAGCGAAAAGGTCGTTGCTCGTGCCGAAGGCTGAAGATTGGCGAATCTGATTTTCCAAATTTGTGAAAGCGGAAAGCCTATTTGAGTTTTTGACTTTTAAGTCCGTCTCGCTCCAAACGGCATTGGTAAAAACTTGTAAAAGAGCCGAATTCGTGGACGAGTGTCGGAAATATCCAAGTACGGTTTCTCGTGGAATTTTCCCCAAAGCCACGGCAACCCCCCCCCGACTTCTTTCCAAAATGCTGGGATTTTTATTCGATACGGCAAAAACCCAAGCCTTCACGGATTGCGCGGCCCCCTCCCAATTGGCAATGGCGGTGCGTTCTCGTTGTGCAGAAATCTTTAGCAATGCCGGAACGAATGAATTCCAACCAATCCAAATTCCGAGCACCAAGAGCATCACACAACTCCATTGAAAATTTGCTGAACACCATCGGCCCGCCGCGCCAACAATTGATAATGCGCTCTTAATTCCTAGCCGACTGCGCCAGCCAAACCACTTAACATCGTCCAAGAAATCCTCGGACGCAGTCTTGGTTGGAAGACGCTCTCCGCCCTTGACAAAGGGCAGGCTTCGGGTGTGTTCCACAACCTGACGACAAATTGTATTTAACAAGCTCAAGAGGAACTTCTGCGGATCGACTGAACTTCCAAGATCGAATCGAATCATAAACGGGCGACCTCGCAACACCGTCCAATGATTGCACAGCAATTCTATACGATTGAGCAAAGTGGATTTTCCACTGCCGCGCACTCCACCCACCAAATGAACTCCGTCAACCAAACCTCCATCAGCAACAACTTTGGCAAACTCATCCAATTTCAAAGTGCTGCCCGGAAGCCCAACACTATTTGGAGCAAAGAGGAAAACATTTTGGGATACAGGGCGCTCTGCCAAGAGTTTTTCGCGCTGGATGAAAGAATCTAACCAATGTGTCCCATTAAAAGCACGCGGATTTTTGATGAAAGAACTCGGACCGATACGCAAATCCAGCAGCCGCTCCCATACCTCATGTTCACTGATAGCGTCATTTCCGCTATTGAGGTGGCTTTGCCAATAGCTCCACAACCATTCGTTAAGTTCCTTGCCTTCATTGCATCCATTGGGCAAACCTACTCTTTGCTTTTTTTTCGACCATGCCTGTATAAACCGCTCGTAAAGGCTGCCCTGCTCCGGCTTTCGTTCCTGCGACCGGGGCGCTATCGAAAACGTCCAACTTCCTTCACGGAAGTTTTTTTTCTCAGGCTTGGACCATTTTAGATTTAGCGCCAGATTTTCCACCATTCGACGCCATGCTTCAGCCCTGGCTTCCGGTCCAACCTCGTTCAGAAATTTTTTCGCATCGTTGCCATAAATGGCCAACACACTAGGCCATCCAAGATCAAGAGCCGTAAATGCCAAGGCCTCCTCTGCGTAGGTGGTATTGAATGGCATAAAGTTCTTCGCACCTAGGGCGAACCGACTGCTGGGTTAGTCGAGCAAAACGGGCATGAACTGATGACATTGGAAATTGACTGTCTGGTTTTGGCAGAAAACACTTCAAAGTCGGTCTTGAGACTTAGAACTACCTGGTAGTTGGATCTTATTTCTGAGAAGGGCTGGCTGTTGCTGGCATCCAAATTGTTAAAAAAACTTGTGAGTGTTTTATTCTGGAATTCCAAGAGTTTTGTATCTTGCCCATCGGTCAGGCGCGAACTTATCAAGCGGCTGGTTAGATTTGAAAACCACATTTGGAATTCTGCCGTCTCAAATTGATTGGTTGCCAGCCCGTTATTCACAATGATTTCGGCCCACTCCGCATTGGTGGCTGATGAGATGGAAATCAAAGCAATAATGTTGCTAAATGTCACAGGGAGATCAGCCGGGTGAGACCAAGAGCGGAGGAAGTTCGTAAACCCTTCCGCGAACAAGTTAGTACCGCTTCTAACCTTGCCTTCCAATTGTGCGAATTGTGTTTTGGAATCCAACTGAAGTACATTGAGTTTACCATCCACGTCATAATGTTTTGCATCGGAATTGCGCTGGAGGAACGCGAGCTTCTCCTCAAATACTTGCAAGGCCAGCTTGTTCTCCGTCATCTGCATGTTGGTGGATTCCACACTATTTTTCAGATAGCTAACACTGGCGCGATATGCGAGAAGGGCACTCAAACTGGAACAAGCTATCAACAAGAGCGAGACTATGATTTTTGCCGCAGTCAACCGGCGATGTGCACTTCGGACTTCATGCTCAAGGAAAGCCATCTGGTCAGAATGCTCTCGGCCCTGATCAGGTGTCTTCTTCAAGTCAGAGTTCATGATTTATAGCTAATAATTTTCAGCCGCCAAATGCAAGGCGGTCTCGGGAAACAAGCGTGCAAACGAGCAGTTGCCTATAGTTCATGCATGCCAGTGATTCCAAAAACGGGTCTCAACCCGCAGTCGCGCTTTAATTCCCGGCGGATTGGGCTGGTCAATGGAAATTTCAAAGGTGAGCACGTCATTGTTATCCTGCACAATCTTCGCGACCGGCGCGGGATCGCTGTGCCGACTGGCGAATTGATACTCAATCCGCCAGCTTTCTTGCTCATTTGCCGGAGGTTTCGCTTCGAGGGTGATCATGTCGCGGAAGAGGTAGCCGCCTTCAAAGTGATTCTTAAAAAACAGCAAGCCGTCCACCTCATATTCGGGGACGCGCACACAAAGATCGGCGGCAAATGAGAATGTGTTCCCGGTCTGGCTTTGGCCCATATCCAGAAAGACATTGAAAAGCATCGGGCTCGCGGCCCGGTCGGGAATCCACTGTTTCGTCTTGGAATTTTGTTTCGGAAATAATTCATCGAACTTGCGGAAAATGGCGCTGTGTTCGTCGGCGGTGCGCCGATGCAATTGCCAGGGCTTGCCCCGCACACTGACCGTGACCTCGAAGATGTATGAAGCGCGAACCTCCTTGCCCGCATCGTATTCTTTCTGCACCGCTGGAGGCAGCGTGAGTTCATCAATATCGAGATAGCCATCGGCGCGAATATCGCCGAAGAGAAACCGCACGAGGTTTTGATAGCCCTCCTCGCTGTTCACAATGCCAAAGTAACCTGAATGGCTGCGATGCACGAACGCTTGGGGCGATGCAACAAAATCCTTTCCCACGCGTTGCCGGGTGGTGGCGTTTTTGATGCGCACCAGGCCATCGCTGGCATCGCCGACGGCAAAACTGGCGAGACCGGCGGCAGCTTTGTAATCGCCCGGGTTCGTTCCCACGAGATTGAACATCCGGCTCGCATCGAAATTGGTGACCAAGTCCACGTTATCGCCATCGCGCTGCGGTTTGGTGAGCCCCAACAGTCCCGCAATCTCGCTACGATTAAAGGTGTTCAGGCCATAGAGCGAGAGCCAACCAGGTACATTGCCCAGCATACCGACCTCGATCCCATTGTGTGGCGTGGCATACGTGAAGACCTTGTCCACCAACTGACGCGCTTTGGCGGTGCCAAAAGCGGGGTTCTGGAGAAAAGCCCGACATACCAGTCCGCCCATGGAATGTGCCACAAGATAGACGCGAAACTTTTCATACGGCAACTTACCGAGCGCCTGCTCGGTGGGCGTGATGACAGTTGCGGCACCTTGGGGATAGATACGGTCGCGCAAATCGAGAATCAACTTTCCCAGACCGGTGGCGAACCGTTTCATGTCCGGCTTCTCGCCGTTACCCAAATCTTCAGAAGATGGTTCGTAATACCGGTAAATCACGATGCTGCGGTAAGCCACTGGATCTGTTTGGGCGGACAATGCGGACGCATCAGTCACGCGATCCGCCCCCTCCTCGTAAACGTCGTCGTAACCAAACTTTTTCAGAAGGCGTACCACCGGGGATTCAAAGAAGTATTTCTTTACCTTCCCATCCCAAAGCTGGCGGACTTTGGAAGACCCTAGATTGAATCCCATGTAGGGATCAGCGACGGTGTCTTCAATCTCGCCCTGGGTCATGGCATAACCGCGCACATAGATGATCGGATGAATTGCTTTTTCTTGCATATTGGTAGTTAAGAAATTTTACGTCCCACTATAGGACCTGCAGTTTTGCACCAGCCTTCGATGGGCATTTGATTATTCTCCAATCACATTCCACTCCGTCTTGAGTGTCCATTTAT
>JACMMM010000701.1 GCA_014379065.1 Saprospiraceae bacterium | reverse complement strand
TCGCTGTAGTAACGCTTTATTGCATCAGAAACATCCCCATCAAATAGAACGGTCCCTTTATCAAGCAGGATCACACGCGGACATAATGAACTTATCATGCCCATGGCATGGCTGACAAACACCACAGTGTGGCCCTCATTCGCAGCACTCTTCATTTTCTCCAGGCTCTTCTCCTGAAAGTCCCTGTCTCCCACCGCCAGCACTTCATCCACTATGAAAATATCTGGATCCAGGTGAGCCGCCACAGCAAACGCAAGGCGAATATACATGCCACTGGAGTAGTGTTTGACCGGGGTATCAATGAATTTCTCAACACCAGAGAATTCCACGATTTCATCGAACCTGCGCTCTGTCTCGCGGCGATCCATGCCCAAAATGGCACTGTTCAGAAAAATATTATCACGCCCGGTCAATTCGGGATGAAACCCCGTTCCAACTTCCAACAGACTGGCAATTCCTCCCGTAACCCTGACCACGCCCTCAGTGGGAGCTGTTAGACGGGAGAGTATCTTTAGTAACGTGCTCTTTCCCGCCCCATTACTACCAATGATCCCGACCGCTTCGCCTTGCTTGATCGAAAAACTTATATTCTTGAGCGCCCAGATTATCTCATTACTGCGGTCACTGTGATTCATTTCACCGATCTTAAGAAAAGGATCGGGCAAACCGCGTTGGTTTGCCCACCAGCGCTTAATATCTCCGTAAAACGACCCGGTGCCAATCTCCCCTAATCGGTACATTTTCGAAATATTTTCAACCGAGATGACTGTCTTTGCCATTTTTAGATGGTATCCAGAAAAGTGCTTTCCGCTTTATGGAAAATAATGACACTCATTAAGAGAACAACAATAGTGAAGCCCACGCTATATAAGAGATATATCGGAGAAATAGCACTTTTTCCTAAAAAGCCCAGTCTAAATATCTCCAGAACAGGAGAAAGAGGATTCAATAAAAGCAACAAGCGCAATGTTCCGGTAACTTCAGACAAAGGATAGATGATGGGTGATGCATACATTACCAAGGTAAGCCCAACCCCTAATAGTTGTTGAAGGTCACGATATTTGGTCGTAAGGGCAGAGATCATGATGCCAAGTCCAAACCCCATACCTGCCACAATTAACAATAATACCGGCAGCAGGAAAACCCACCCGGTAGGGTGAACTGAAGATCCTGATAACAAGAAGAACAGCCAAAGCGCCAGGAAGACACCCAGCCGAACGCCAAAAGTAATTAGCTGGGAAATAATGGACGCGATCGGCATGGCCAGACGCGGAAAATACACTTTGCCAAAAATGCCCACATTTACTGCAAAGGTAACCGAAGTGCTTGAAACACAGCCGGAAAAATAAACCCAAATTGTATTGCCTGCCATGTAAAACAGGTACGCTGGCGTACCCTCCGTGGAAATTTGAGCAATATTTCCAAAAACAACAGTAAATACTGCACTCGAAATTAAGGTGGGAATCACATGCCAGAGCGGGCCTAGAATAGTCTGCTTATACACGGCAACAAATTCCCGTCTGACCCACAGGCCTATTAAATCGCGATAGCGCCACAACTCGCTCAAATTCAGATCCCACCATGGCCGTTTCGGGCGGATGACGACTGTCCACGCCTGGTCTTTTTCGGAAGAACTGGTTTTCATGTCCATAAATAACTGCTCTTACCTTTGCTGCACGGGCAATCAATCCGGGTTTTGATAATGAAGCATCGAGCATTCAGTTTCTGAATTCTCACATGAAAAGCACGCTCTGTCAAGAGACGGATGCGGGCCGAAGGTGCTACGCACTGCAAAACCCTTTCTCGACAGAACTTCGTTGTCTATTTTCAGAGTCCTGACAGATCGCCGAGACGCACCAGGCCCGCTTTCTCAACATCATAAACCTGCATATCCTTGATTTCATTGAGCCGGTGCATACCACCAAGATAAGTCAGGTTGCCCTGCTGGTCACGCGATTCCCTATATTTCGATTCCACATAGCCCTTTTCCGGACTGAGCGCAGGGATACGACCTAATCTTTCTTTGCGGACGAAATGGGCATTATTGCCATTTGAGTTGGAACCGACAAATGCATATCCCTTTTTCTCGGCAAGCAAGCACAATGCCCTAAGCGATGCGCCCCAGTACAGATTGGAGTAATGAGCGCTCGTACGAAAAAAAGCCGGGTCATAAGGGATCGTCACAGCATGCTGAGAACCAAAAACGCTGTTGTACTCGATTGTAACGATCACGGGTTGAACCACATCAATCTGCTCCCATATCCAGTAATCGTTGCCATCAATATCGATACTCAAAAGACCAATCTCGCCCCGAAAGCCGTTCTCGCTGAAAAGCTGGTTAATATTTTCGCGGGTTATGAATGCACCGACGGCTGTTAGGTCAAAACGCCAGTGCAAAACGTCGCGCCGTACCGCTTCCATGGCTTCATGGCTACCATCAATGATCAGTCCTCGCCAATTATCATTCATGAGCAGGAAACGGGTATTTGCTTCACGATAATCTTCCACACCAAATTCGATAAATGTCCTCTGCTCTGGGCGCGTCTCGTGAATCAGGTATTGAAGGATTCCATCATCCCCAAATTGGGAAAAAACCTTAAATTCAGCGCCATGAATATCTTCGTATATTCCGTGCGATTTCACTTGATTAGCTAGTTCTTTTCCGAGCAGCATTTTTAATTGGTGCAGTTCCAGGGTAACGAGTGATTTCAGTTGTCCTAGTTCCGAATACAAACTATCCACCTCAGGCTTGAGGTTGATGGTCGGCTGAACCAATTCCTTTACTTGTGCCTTGATTCGACGAAGCATGTTTATTCCTTCATAGCCGCGCTGATCTTATCC
>JACMMM010000700.1 GCA_014379065.1 Saprospiraceae bacterium | reverse complement strand
TGATCCGAAATTATATTTCACAACCAAACTACGCGATATGTCTGAGAAATTGGATAAAATTGATTTGAAGATCCTGAAAATCCTGCAAGAGAACAGTAAGATCACCAACCTCGACCTCTCTAAGAAAATTGGCCTCTCGCCCGCTCCCACGCTCGAACGCGTGAAGAAATTGGAACAGAGCGATATCATTCAGAGCTACCATGCCCACGTAAACCCAACGCAAATGGGCTTGAATGTCAAGACTTTTGTATTGGTATCCTTGGCTTGGAAGAAGGAAAACGCCCTGAACAGTTTCCTGGAGAAAATCGGGAAAATTGATGAAGTGACGGAATGTTACATCATCACGGGTGAGGCAGACTTCCTGATGAAGATCATCTGCAAAGACATCCCTACTTACGAGCAACTGCTCTTCAAGACCATCAGCCAGATCGAAGAAATCGAGCGCTTGAAGACCTTGATGACGCTCTCGACCGTGAAAGACGCAAAAATTTTGCCTTTTAACTACGACGAGAAGTAAGTTCGGCTTGCTGATAGCCCCTTAGCCCCCCGCTTCCTTTTATAGTACCGCCAGCCCTCCCGGATCATCCGATTCGGGAGGGCTTTTTGTTTGTGCAAACATTCAAAAAAAGTTTTTGCTGAAATAGCACTTGTAATGTTTTTTGTTTCAGACTTTTGTCAAAATAAAACAGTACAAAACGTAAAATCTATTTCACATGAAAATTCCACTATGGCTTATCGGCCTGCTCTTCGCGGGCTACACAGCTTGGTGCGTCAATTACTGGCATTGCAATGTATGCCATTGTTGCGACGGCGCCACTGCTGCGACGACCGCCACGGAAACTTCTGGCGTCCCGCTTTTCAATTGGAACGCCGACAAGCCCGTTGACGACCCAAAATTTCTCGAATGGAAAAAAAACCTGTTAGAAACCAAAGGTCACCAAGGTGATACCCTCGTTATCACAGGTCATTACCGCGCCAGCGAAGCCAATGGCGAAAAACTTGCCTTGGCCCGCGCTGCTTCCATTCGCGATTTGCTGGCACCGGAATTCCCACCAAATCGGGTCAAATTGGCCGCTAAATTAGTGGACGACGATGGTCTTGCTGAAGGTAGTGGCCCGAAAGTGAGCGCCGGTCTCAGTTGGCTCAAAATGGTGCTCAAAAAAGAAGACAGTGCCATCATTGAATCAGACAAGGACGTGATGCTGCTTTTCCCGTACAATTCGACGGAAAAAGAAAGCGACCCTAAAGTGGACGCTTATCTGAAAGACCTTTGTGAGAAGCACAAAGCCACTACTGCTACATTCTCGGTAGTAGGCCATACAGATGAAGTAGGCTCCGATGAGAGCAACCTGGCCTTCGGGGCTGCCCGGGCAAAATCTGTGGCGAAAATCCTGAGATCCAACGGCATAGCCGCTTCACGCATCACCACCAACTCCAAAGGCGAAACCGAGCCTGTGGCGCCCAATGACAACGAAGAGGGCCGCCACCAGAATCGTAGGGTCGTCATCACCGTCAACCGTTAAACATTCAAAACAAAACTAGCCATGCTTTCACATATTCTCTTGAATTGCAGTATCATGGACAATCTGCCCACTGCACTTGCACTTTGTCTTATACCCTTTCTTCTCGGCTGGCTTGCCGCCCGTGCCTATTACAAAGTAGGTTGGTTGCGCGACCAGATAGCCGAACTCACCGGGCGCGTGAGCACGCTCACCGAAGAACTGACGAACACACGCATGAAACTTGCTGCAGCCGAAGCTGACAGCGAAGCGAAAGGCGAACAAATCCGCAAACTGAAAAATGACCTGATGATGTGCGAAGGCGAGCGTATGGCCTTGCGCGAACAGGCAGCCCAGGCGGCCAATGCTGGTGGAGGCGGAGGCAGCAAAAAAACAGCTGCTGCTGCCGTAACCGCCGCTACCATTATGTTTGCCGACAAAAAATGGAAAACGGACGACTTGAAAATCGTGGAAGGTATCGGCCCAAAAATCGAGGAGCTGCTTCACAACGCGGACATCAAAACTTGGAAAGCTCTCTCTAAAACTTCTGCCGACGATCTGAAAGATATACTGGAAGCGGCTGGGCCAAACTTTAATATCCATGATCCCAGCACCTGGGCACAGCAAGCGGGCCTTGCCGATCAAGGGAAGTGGGATGAACTCAAAAAGTGGCAAGACGAGTTGAATGCAGGCAAAGAATAACCTGTTTCTTTTTCCGATCACCTACAGGACGGGCGGCCCATTTTGGGTCGCCCGTTTTTTTAACCTGATGTGCCGCGTTGGTTAGGGAAGAGCAAGGCAAAGGTAAATTCTTCACTTTTTTCAGAACGACAATTTCTACCGACCTTTCGCCCTACAAAATTGCTCGCCATGCCCAAACTCGACGAACAACTCAAAGCCGCAATCGTCCGGATGCCTGCGGCCGAAAAAGACAAACTGCTGCTGCGTTTAACCGCAAAAGACGAAAAACTCGTCCGCAGACTGGTTTTTGAACTCTTGGAAGGGGGCGAAACCCGCGATGAACGCGCTGCTGCCCTTCGGGAGGAAATCGCAAAAGACCTCGACAAAAAAACCGAGTATCACCTCAGCCCCGGCTATCTGCTGCTTTACCTGCGCCATTGGAATGCCCGCATCAATGAGCATGTGCTGGCCACCAAAGACAAATCGGGTGAAGTTGCCCTGGTGCTTTTTATGCTCGCGGAGGCCTTTCGGCTACACCATAAAATGCTCCAAAAACATCCTGAACGACGCAGCGATACGCTAGCGCCCTATTTGGTGAAGCGTACGGCATCCATTCTAGCAAAGGCAAAAAAACTCCACGAGGACTATTTTATAGAATTCCGCCGCGACGCACAGGAATTGCTGGAACACATTTGGACGTTCAGACCCACGGCCGTGCTGGCAAAGGAACAAGGGCTGCTCAGGTATTGGGACCTTTAAATATCCAATATCCAACAAGGAATTTCCAATGTCCAAGTAGGCGCTGCGCTTGGAAATTGGGGAGATTAAGGGCAAAATTCAGTGGGGATTTTTAGCCCAAGGCTAACTTGGACATTGGAAATTCCTTGTTGGATATTGGATATTCCCATGGATATTGGATATTTAAAAGGGGCATCCGTCGCAGGGCGCGGTCTTGGGCTTTGCTTGAGGCTTTGAGTTGCTAATTCCGCTGGTGCCGATGATGCGGAACTCGGTACGACGGTTTAATTGGTGTTGAGACTCTTCGCAGGTCACACTATTACCACATTTATTCACCAATTTGGATTCGCCATAGCCATGCGGGCTGAGGCGCTCGCGGGCAATGCCTTGTTTTACCAGCCATTCTACCACGTTTTCTGCGCGGCGCTGGGAAAGTTCCAGATTATAAGCGTCGGAGCCCCTAGAATCGGTATGTGATGCGATTTCTACCTGAAAATCAGGGTTTTGCCGCAATGTTTTTAATAGTTTTTTCAATTCTGGCATCGAGGTCTCATTTGGGGCATTGGCATTCAAATCGTAGTAAAGGTTGACCAAAAAGCCCGCTGAACCACGCTCCCAAGTGCTTTCGCCGGGTTGGCTGGGAGCACCGTTGTCGTAAAGGATACCATCTCGCACCGAAAGGCCATCGCCCAGATCGAAGGTGGCGGGCGAACCATCGGGGTTTTCGTAGAGGCCCGACAACTCGTTGTAGCGCGGCCCGGTGTTGGCTGCTGCTTTTTCAGGAATTTCCACGATAAAGCCTTCCGCATCGCGGTAGGGTTCCAGGTTCAGGTTTACTTTGAAAACAGGGTTTTGCGTTAGATTTTTGGTGCAAATCCCTTCTGCTACAGCGGCGATAAACCCATCCTGCACAGCCCGAAGCGTGTAGCAGCAATTCTTGTCTAGTTTGAATTTAAACCTGCCGTCGGGGCCTGTCTGGAAAGGCTCGTGTGCTGTTTTCCCACAATCGTTGGTCAGGATAAGTTTTGCGCTATTGGCTGGGAAACCGTCTCGCATATCGAAGACCATGCCCTGCACGCTGAAATTGCTTAGTTTGTTCAGCCCTATTTCGATGCGGGTAATTTGGCCGTGCGCAGCGCCCTCATTGCCTGTGCAGCCTGTTTTGACGGCTGCTTCATAGCCTTTTTTAGCGGTCGAAAAATCGGCACATTCGGCGTGGCGCATATCGAAAGCCACAATACCATCAGAACTCGTGGTAAGGGTCAGGCTCGTAAGCGAATTGAGCACCGCCGCACCGCTGATGGGTTTGCGTGTCTGGCTGTCAAAAACATAGATTTCGACGGGAGCGGCATTTTTTGAAAAGGCATAAATGTCATCGCGGCCAGCCCCACCGTCGCGGTCAGAGGTGAAAAATCCCCAAGAGAGGTCGCCACCAAAACAAACGCCAAAATCATCGTGCGTGGAGTTGAGCGGTGCGCCCAGATTGATGGGCAGATTCCAGTCTTTGTCACCTTTTGGAGTGCTGTAAAAAAGGTCAAGCCCACCAAGACCAAGGTGGCCATTGGAAGCGAAATAGAGGCGGCCATTGGGGTCTATGAAGGGAAAAATTTCGTTGCCCTCGGTGTTTACAGTAGGACCAAGATTGATGGCTGCACTCCAAATACCTTTGTTCAACTCGCTGAAATACAAATCCATACCCCCAAAACCACCCGGGCGGTTGCTTGCAAAATAAAGCCGTTTGCCATTAGGACTGATGCTAGGATGTGAGGAATTATACTCAGCAGAATTGAAGGGTAAACGCGTAACTTCCGACCATGCGCCTGCGGCATTTCGGCGGGCTGAAAAGATATTGAGTTTTACCAACCCTTCCTCACTGCGCTCTGTGTTGCCGTCGTCAAAGTTGTTGCGGGTGAAATACAATGTTTGGCCGTCGGGTGCAAGACACACGGCGGCTTCGTTGAAACGGGTGTTGACGCTGCTTGAAAACTTATCCAAACGAGCGGAGGCAATGGTCCCGGGCACGTCGGTTTTGAGCGGTGTCGAATAGAGATCGGAAAAGGGGTTTCCGGTCCACATTGAAGTACGCTTGATGGCTGTGCCGAGGTCACGGTCGCTGGCGAAAACGAGTTGGCCGTGGACGATACTGGGACCAAAGTCGTCGAAAGAGGAATTGCAGGGCAGGAGGTTTATCTGGTAAATGCCTTTGTTTTTGGTAAGCAGTTCTTCTTCCATGTCGCAGGCTTTGGCCAGAAACTGTCCGCGAGCGTCGTCGGGGGCTTCTTTTTCGTATTGTTTGAGCCAGAGCCGAGCCACGTCGCACTTGCCGTTGGCCTGAAGCATCATGCCGTAGTATAGTTTGTTGACAGGCTTGGTATTGGGCAGGCGTACGATTTGGCCGTACCAGTACTCGGCGTTTTCGGTGTCGTTTATCTTTCGATAGCACTCGGCAAGGCCAATTTTGGCTTCGGGCAGGTCTTCGCGCTGGAGCACCTGCTGGTATTCTACGATGGCGGTCATGTAGTCGAGATCCTGCATGGCCTCGTTGGCGCGCTTGAGGCGGGCAGATTGAGCGGCGAGGAGCGCGGGCAGGAGTAGGAGTAGGAGAAGAGAAAGGAGCTTATTTTTCATAGTTTATAAAACCGCAAAATGCAAAACCGGAAAATGTAAAATGTAAAATCACGATTTTGCAAACCGCAAAATGTAAATTGCGGTTTAAAAGTACCTAGGAGAAGCCACTTGTTTCACCTTTATATCAAATTCGTAGCCCAGCATGATCTCGAACGAATTACTGCTGGCCAGACGGATTTTGCTGAGCGTGATGTCGTAGGATGCACCGAAACGCATCCCATTTCTCAACGACCATGCCAGCCAAAGATTGGCCGAGTCGTGCGAAGATTTGCCAGACAAAGCAGTGCGGTATGAGGTGCCGACCCAGAACAACTGACGAAACAAAATTGCCGCGCCTAAGTTGGCCGACAAGGGCGCTCCGATGTTTTGTCCAATGGCCTCTTTTTTTACATCACTAAGAAAACCTGCGTTTTGCAGCAACAAACTGGGGCGAAACACGAGCTGATCGCCCTTGAATGGGAATGCCGCGCCCGCCGAGATGTATAGATTGCGGTAATTTTTGGCAAAAAGCCCTTCAGTGTCGTTTTTGGTTTTGCGCAGATCATGCTCCAAAATACGCGGGCAGCCCAAGCCGAGGTAGAATTTTTCGCCATACAAATATGCGCCTGCCCCAAAATTGGGCAGCCAGCGGGATAGGTTTTCCTGAAAGGAAGGGTCGTCGGTATGCTCAACGGTAATTTCACTGAATTGGCCACGCCAATTGGCCACGCTGGCCTGAAGGCCCAGCGAAAGTTTTAGTTTTTTGCTCGCCCCTACTTGCATCCGATAAGCGTAGGATGCGCCTAAATCGGTGCTTCCGCCGGGGCCAATTTTATCGTTGGCAAGCGAGAACCCAACGCCTACGCGCTCATTGCGAAGCGGCGAATGGGCAGTCAGCGTCTGCGTCACAGGAGCGCCGTCGAAGCCCAGCCATTGTTGCCGGTGGGAGAGATTGAGTGTGAAGTGTTCGTTGCTCCCCGCATAAGCGGGATTGAAAACCAGGCTATTGAAGTGGTAATTGGTTAACATAGGGTCTTGCTGCGCCAGCGCGGCCAACGACCAGAATATGCTCCAGATGAAAAGAAGGAGGCGAAGTTTTGTCATGTTGAATCAGTTTTTGGAACGCACCTGCCTGCCGGTAGGCAGGAATAAGGGATGATGGCACACGGATCGGACGGATAAAACTGGTTTTCACTGATAGAGGTGGATTTTATCTGTGAAAATCCGTTTTATCCGTACAAACCGTGTGCCATTGCAACCCTACCAAATCCTTGCCAAAAGAGGCCGCTCCTTAATGTTTAACTCAACAAAGTTCGGTTAAAAAATCAAGGTAAACGAGATTGAGTAAAATCACTTTTAAGCGTTTAACATACTAGTGCCTTGAACAAATGGATTCACCCGTCGGAAGCGCGATCTTCAATCCAAGGTTGCCCTCGAATATGGCGCGTTTTACAGAGGGTGGACCGCAATTGGCGTTGGAAATTTCAAGCGATTTCATTTCTATTCATTTCGGTGTTGCTTTGGGCGATTTGGAAAACAAGGAAAGTAAGGCATTAAAAACCACCTATCTTCTTGCTACTTTTGCGCCCGTTTTGGTAAATTGGTATATTGGTGACTGGTGATTAGCCTATTAGTACAATCGC
>JACMMM010000699.1 GCA_014379065.1 Saprospiraceae bacterium | reverse complement strand
GGGCTAAAAAACCGACGAGCAACGAAGAGAGAGGCAAAATAAGGCCGCCAAAACTGTTACTTTATTTCGACCGCGTTCCTAACATATTGACAAGGCGCAGAAAGCCCCTCAAATATTCATCTGCCAATATTTGAAGCCTTGGAAATGTGTTGGAAATCTTTTGGAAATGTCCGCTACAAATCTATCTGGAAACTCAACACCGGCGTCAGCCCGCTTTGCTCCCGATACACCCATTTATTCATGTCCGGATCATACTCGCGGCTAAGCGGATCAATGTTTTTCTGGCCAAGAACATTTTGGATATCGAGCGCCAAAGTCCAAGCCGTTTTGGGGTTATTCTTGCGGAATGCAATGCGCATATCTGGGCGGAAATAGGCTTCCACCTGTTCCGAAAAAGCATTGGCTTCATCCAAAAGCGGCTCTTGCGAAAAGCGCGACACCGTTTGGCCGGGCAGCAAGGGCGTGAGGCGCTGACCACCGTTGTAGAGCAGTTTCAGGCCGAGTTGCAGCACCGATGCGTTTTTGAAACTCCATTCCTTGCCTGCCATGAGCGAGCCGGAAAGTCCACTGTCGAACGCCGTAGGGTGTTCCCGACCTGCCACATCCGTGTAACGCGATTGCGAGACCGAGCCGCTCAGAAGGAAAAACGTGCCGCCTGCAAACGACTTTTCCACGCTCAGGTCCAACCCCAGGTTTTCACCCTCGCCTTCATTCACCATTTCCTGTGTTGCAAATCCTGAAATTGTATTCAGGATGCTCCAACTGCTAGCCGGGTTTTTCGCTACCGGCACGTCTTTCATTTTTTGGAAATAAACTTCTGCATGCAAGCGCATGGATTTTCCCGCAAGGAAATCCCAGCCCAGCACGGTGTGTTGGGCCCGAATCAAATCTACATTGTGGTTTACCAGGCGACCATTCACGCGAGTAAAATAATTGCCCAAAGGCAGTACCCTTCCGTGGATTCCCCAGGCAAGGCTGAGGGATTGTTTTTCAGAGATTTGATATTTGGCAGCCAATCGCGGCTCAATGCTCGTGCTTTCGTTCAGGTCAAAATACAGGAAGTGCAAACCCGCGTTGAAAGTCCATTTTTCCGAAGGACGGAAGCGTAGGTTGGCGTACGGTTGTATCTGCGCGGTGATACCTTCGAATTCAAGACCGGTGGAATCGCCGAGCGTATTCCGGTAAAAATAATAGGGCATCAAGTTGACAAAAAAGCCCGTTTTGAGCGACACCCGGCGGTTGAATTTTTTGTTCAATAAGGAAGCCACCACATACCGCCCCTCACGGTATTGCTCGATGTTCACATTGTATGGTATGCGCTGCATATTGAGCGTATCGTTGCGCCAGTCAATTGTTTGCCCCATGGCTGCCACGCTGGTTTTGATGAAGGCATCGCCTTTGAGCAAGGCCGTGTGCGTCCCTCCGAGCGCGCCCATGTTGGTGTCAAAATCGCGGGTGTAATAGTCGGTGAATGACTTCCAATCTGATGTGTTTTCCACGGCATTTTCCGTCTCTTGGCTCAGTCCGCCAATGCCCCAGAAGGTGAAGACGTGCTTTTTGTTTTTGCTGGGAAAATTCAGGTTGAAACTCAAATCCTGGAAGGTGTTGTCAATACGCTCGCCCACGAGGTGCAGGCCGAGTTTATTCAAAATGCCGAGGGTAGAATAACGGTAGTTGACGAGATAAGATGACTCAGATTTTTTCCCGAAAGGTCCTTCTGTGCTGAAATCTAGCCCCAGCATCCCTGCACGGAAGGTGTATTCCCGCTTGTCGGGATTGCCCTTGCGGAAATGCACGTCGAACGCGCCCGAATAAGCGTTGCCATATTCCGCGGGAAATGCACCCGTGCTGAAATCTGAGTTGGCCAACATGCTCACGCTAAAAATCGTGATGCCGCCGCCAGAGGAACCGCGCCGCGCAAAATGGTTGGGATTGGGGATGTCAATTCCTTCGAGCCGCCAAAGCAGGCCGATACCGGAATTGCCGCGCACCACAATGTCCGAGCGGCTGTCGCGGCTGGGCTGCACACCCGGGAAGCCCATGGCCATGCGGCTGGGGTCGTTGGCGGAGGCTGCGTAACGCTGGGTTTCGTCCACGGAGAAAGAGCGGGTGCTGAGCATCGAAAGGTCGTTGATGGGCTCGTTGCCGCGTTTGCGGGCAGTGACGACAACCTCCTGCATCTGATTGGCCGCGCCTTCGCTGAGCACGATGTTGAGAAAGGTTTCGCGGGCCGAGTTTATGATGAGCGGGTCGCTGAGCCAAGGCTCGTATCCGACATAACTGCACTGCACTTGCCAGCGACCAAGGGGGACGTTTTTTAAGGAAAATTTGCCCTCCAAATCCGTTACCGCCCCGATGGCAGGTTCTGCGTTTTCGACCCTGACGGATGCGCCGATAAGCGGCTCTTGCGAGTCTTTGTCGAGGACTTGGCCCGAGATGGTTTGGGTGGTGGAGCTTTGGGCAAGGAGAGCCGCCGCCGTGATGACTATGGCGACTAAAAGGGTAAAAAGTCTTTTCATGATATGCAGGTGTGGTTAGTGGTATATTAAGTCTGCCAAGGCAAATCTGGTTCCGCCTTTTTCACACGCTCTATGCCAACACGGTTGACCCATCGGACAATTTCGGGTAAGGTATTGCAAAAATTTTGCCTAGGTCTGTATTCAAGAGTTTTCGTAATACCTTCAATATCTAAAACGCAATCTTTAGATACTGTTGACAGCGAATAAGGCGTAAATTGTTTGGCTACACGCAGCGCTTCAAGAGCACTCGCCAAATATCGCAAAGGCAAGAGCGGCATGGCTCGGAAAGGCAGTTTTCTGCCATGTATTTCGGACAAAAGCCGACACACAAGCTCCCGCATTTCATAGACTTCGTCGTCTGCGACATTGAAGATCTGGACGCTTTTCTGTTTCAAACTTTCGGGAAGTTTTGTGGAAAAACAGGCTTGTCCCACACACAAATCAATTGCCGCACACAGGTTGTCCACATGCGTCAGCGAACTGGAAATACGCATATCCCCCGGCGAAAAAATCTGTCCCTGCCTGACCAAACGCAGCAAGCGTGGAAGCAACACCCTATCCCCCACCCCATACACAGCGCGTGGCCTCAAAATGAACAAGGATCGCCCTTGCCAATCCTGTTCCAGCAGCCAATCCTCCGCCATCCGTTTGGAAAGTCCATAAGGCGAAAGCTTACTTCTGTCAACGATTTCATCTTCCCGATGCAAGGCTTTTTGGCCATCGTAAACCGAAGAAGAAGAGATGTAAACAAAGCAAGGGCAATCGCGGGTCGCTTCAAAAACATGGCGGGTACCCTCCAAGTTTGCTTTTTTCAAGGCATCCCAACCGGCAGCATCGGAAGCCAGCGCGGCGGCGTGTATCAATACATCGGCCGATTGAGGTGGAAAGGGGTTTTGAATGTCGGCCTGCACATATTTTGCCAATGAAAGCAACGGCACGGGGGCCGCAGCACGGCCATTGGCAAGTACCTCCCAGTCCATCGCTGCGAAATGGCGCACAAGGCTGGCACCGACAAAACCTGTCGCGCCCGTGATGAAAATGCGACTATTTTTCAACTTTTGCTGTTCTTTTCTCTCAACCGCTCCCGCAGCGCGTTTTTATCCACCTTGCTTTGTCGCCCGCTGCGCGGAAGTTTTTCAAAAAAAACCAGATCAGGCAGTGCTTCCTGGTCAATCGAGTATTCCCCGCGTTCGAGCTGCTTTCGAAATGTCCGTTCAGAAATTGGTTGATGGGTTTCCACAAAAAGCGCGACGGTTTCGTCGTGTTTTTTTTCGTCAAAAACGCCCACAAAAGCGCATTCTGTCACCCCGGAAATTCGGTTAATAGTAGGCTCATAAAGGCCCGGGTAGAGGTTGAAGTTGCGGCGGATGATCATGTCTTTTTTGCGGCCGGTCAGCACGATTCTCCCTTCAGCATCCAGAAATCCCAAATCGCCGCTGGCGTGCCAATCGTCCCGTTTATCAAGGTGCAAATAGCGGGTGTAGGTTTGTGGCGAGCGCACCAGGATTTCGCCGTCACCTGCGATTTGAATTTCAACACCAGGAACAGGGCGGCCTAAAATATCGCCAGTATCCGTGGGAAGCGCAGCCTTTTCCCGCCCATCAACGCTGGCAACAACCAAATTCTCCGTCATCCCGTACAGGCAAGTCAGTCGTATGTGTTCGGGCAAAACTGCGATGAGGCGTTCCAAAAAAGACCGGTGCACGGGCGCCGACCCGAAAAACAAGTGTTGCAGGCATTCTGGAAACACCCGGCCTTCGCGTTCACAGTATTCGATCAAGGGCAAATAATCGCAAGGCGGACTAAACAGGGTGGTGATCTGGTTATTCTGGATAAAATCGAGCTGCTGCGAAGGAGAACTTTTGTATTCCCACAGGTATGCCTCTGCGCCTGCGTTCAGCGCGATGATGGCAAAATAGGGCAAGTGGGTAGCGATGCGCCGATTGTGGCCGCCACGAATCAGATCGGCAATTTGCAAAATGCTGGCGGTAATGGCGCCGACGCTGTGTACCACGCCTTTGGGTACCGAAGTAGTGCCAGAAGTGTAGGTGATGAGGAATTCGTTGGTATCCCGGAACTCCGTTCCGGGAATCGAGTTTCCCCGGAACGGAGTTCCGGGGTACAT
>JACMMM010000698.1 GCA_014379065.1 Saprospiraceae bacterium | reverse complement strand
TTTTGGATAAATAAGTAATTGGTTGAATTGGTGATTGGTTTATTGGTGATTTTTCGCACTACTAGCCAATCACCAATAAACCAATCACCAACACAGGGGCATAGCTCAACTGGTAGAGTGACGGTCTCCAAAACCGTAGGCTGCGGGTTCGATCCCTGCTGCCCCTGCAATCAAACATAAGTTGCACATCGTTTCGGCGTTCGTTCCCCGTTTGTGGGCAACGGACTTTTTTAACGCAAAGGGCAACATCAAAGGTATACAATGGAAAAATTGACACTTTACCTGAAAGAAAGCTATCATGAGCTAACCAAGGAAGTGCACTGGCCTACTGCTGCGCAATTGCAAGAAAGCACGATGGTTGTGTTGACTACAGCGGCTATTCTTGCGCTCCTCATCTTTCTCATGGACAACGCTTGCGGTATCGTTATTAAGAAAGGTATCTACGGTCTTTAATCGGGTTTTGACCGGTTTTGCTAACACCCTTTCTTCAATCCACAACCAAGAGTATGAGCCAAGACAAAGAGACGACGCCCCCCTCCACTGCTGAGGATAAAAAATGGTACTCCCTGCGCGTCATCAGTGGCAAGGAGAAAAAAATTCAAGAACGGATTCTGCTAGAAATAGAGCGTTCCGGCTGGCAGGGCTTTGTCTTCAACGTAATTGTGCCGACGGAGAAAGTATATAAGGTGCGCAACGGCAAAAAAGTGATGCAAGAGCGAAACCTTTTGCCTGGTTATATCCTAGTCGAAGCGTATGGCTCCAAGTTGAAAGGGGATGTGGCAAAGATGATCGCGGATGTGCCCAACGTAATTCATTTCCTGGGTAAAGAAGACCCACTTCCCATGACCCAAGTGGAGGCAAATCGGCTGCTGGGTAAGTTAGATGATAGCACAGAATCTGGCGAAACCCTCAGCGAACCATTCCTGGTGAACGAAACCGTGAAAATCATTGAGGGGCCATTTGCAGAGTTTATTGGCGATGTGCAAGAAGTGAATGAAGAGAAAAAGAAACTCAAAGTCATCGTCAAGATATTTGGGCGCGGCACAGAGGTAGAATTGAATTTTTTACAAGTCGAAAAAATCAGCTGACGCAGCTTGCTTGATGCCTGTTCTCCCAGGCTCGCTTCCACAAAATAAGCGCGACAGAGGTTTTCATAAACGAATCAAAATCAAAGTTTTCACACGCTGAAAATTTGACATCATGGCAAAAGAAGTAGACGTATATATCAAACTCCAAGTGAAGGGTGGCCAAGCCAATCCTGCACCTCCAATCGGCCCTGCTTTGGGTTCGAAAGGTGTGAACATCATGGAGTTCTGCAAGCGCTTTAACGCGCAAACAACCGAACAAATGGGCAAAGTGCTCCCGGTCATCATCTCGGTGTATAAAGACAAAACCTTTGACTTTATCATCAAGACTCCCCCGGCAGCCATTCAGCTTTTTGAGGCTGTAAAACTCGCCCCAGGCAAAGGCTCGCCCGAACCCAACCGTAAAAAGATTGGTTCGGTCACTTGGGATCAAGTGCGCGCTATTGCTGAAAGCAAAATGCCTGACCTCAACTGTTTCACCATCGAATCGGCTATGAAAATGATTGCTGGCACCGCCCGCAGCATGGGCGTGACGATCACTGGTGATTTGCCAAAGGGGCAAACGGAACAAGGAGAAATTCAAAATTAATGAAGTGATAAAATGATAAAGCGATAGAGTGATCTATAATCACTTCATCACTTTTACCCGCCATAGCCAATTTATCTACTAAAGTTTTATCACAGGTAGAGGCGGCGGCGGGCATAAATTCATCACTCCATAAATAAGGGAGTCCCGCCCATCGGGACGTTATACCTTAACACACAATCAATGGCAAAGAAGTTAACAAAAAAACGCAAAGCCGTTGAAGGGAAAGTTGACCCAGACAAGCTCTACGCGCTCAATGAAGCGATGGCCCTTGTAAAAGAAGTCAACACGACCAAATTCAACGCATCGGTTGATGTACACGTCCGCCTCGGGGTGGACCCACGCAAAGCCGACCAAGCCCTCCGCGGCACCGTATCACTTCCACACGGCACAGGCAAAACCAAACGCGTACTCGTGTTTTGTATGCCCGACAAAGTGGAAGAAGCCAAGGCTGCTGGTGCTGACCATGTAGGTCTTGAAGACTACATTCAAAAGGTGTCCGAAGGCTGGATGGACATTGACGTGATCATTGCCACACCCAACGTGATGGCACAACTTGGTAAAGTTGCGCGTATCCTCGGCCCACGCGGCCTGATGCCCAACCCTAAAACAGGTACGGTCACAAACGACATCGCCAACGCAGTTTCCGAAGTCAAAAAAGGTAAAATCGCTTTCCGTGTGGACAAGTTCGGTATTATACACGCCTCCATCGGGCGCGTATCCTTTACACCCGAACAATTGGCCGACAATGCACACGAACTTGTAGCAACACTGGTAAAAATGAAGCCGTCCTCTTCTAAAGGAATTTACATGAAGACGGTTTCTGTAGCCAGCACTATGAGCCCCGGCATTGCGGTGGATCCAAAGTCCATCAAGGTTTAAATGGTTGATTTGGGTATTTGTGGATTTGGTGATCTCACCAAATAAACATCTCAACAGATCAACATACTCTCAACACTCACCATTTCAACGATATAGAAATGAACAGAGAAGAAAAAACGGCGGCGATTGCAGAACTCAAGGAAGAACTGGGCAGCACCCCATTCTTCTACCTTACCGATTCTTCGACGCTAACCGTTGCTAAAATCAACAAATTCCGCCGGATGTGCTTCGAGCAGGGCATCAAAGTCAAAGTGGCAAAAAACACTTTGATTCAAAAAGCCCTCGAAAGCGAACCCGAATCAAAAGGTTATGCCGCGCTTTTCGGCAGCCTTACTGGCCCTACTACTATTCTGCTTTCCACCAACCCCAAGGCCCCAGCCAAATTGTTGGAGGAATTCCGCAAGACTGAAGAGCGCCCGCTTTTAAAAGCAGCTTACATTGATTCTTCTGTTTACATCGGCGACGAACAACTCGCTACGCTGGTTAAATTGAAGAGCAAAGAAGAGATGGTCGGAGAGATCATCGGTTTGCTGCAATCGCCGGGCCGTCGCCTCGCCAGCCAAATCACAGCTACTGGTGCTAAGATCGCCGGTATCTTGAAAGCGCTGGAAGAAAGGGCTGCTTAGTGATAAGTGTTTAGTGATGAATGATAAGTGATTTTGATTAACACCTATCACTAAACACTTAACACTCAAAAATTGGCTTCCAAGTTCGCACCATACCCCCATTGATCCTTTGAAAACCATTTTTACCAACATTTTCGCAAACAACTTTTAAAATTCTACATCATGGCAGATTTGAAAGCACTGGCTGAAACGCTCGTGGGCCTTACGATTAAAGAAGCCAACGAGTTGGCTGGTATCCTTAAAGATGATTATGGCATTGAGCCTGCCGCATCGGCAGTAGCAGTAGCAGCCCCTTCAGCAGGTGGCGGCGGCGAAGCAGCACCGGCTGAAAAGACTGAGTTCGACGTAATTCTGAAAGATGCTGGCGCTAACAAGCTCAACGTCGTTAAAGAAGTAAAGAACCTCCTCGGCCTTGGCTTGAAAGAAGCAAAAGACCTGGTGGACGGTGCCCCAAGCCAGCTGAAAAGCGGCGTGAACAAGGCAGAAGCCGAATCCATCAAGTCCACGCTTGAAGCTGCTGGCGCAGTGGTCGAAGTCAAGTAAGACTGGTTTTCGGGCTTACAGTGCCTTCGGTTCTTACTCCGGTGCTGTTTCTCTGAATTCTTGACTTGCTTATTTCGACAACATGCTACCTACTCGCTCAAAGTACAGATAGACAAACAGTTAGGCTTGGCACTCGCCCCGCGCGGGAAGTGCCAAGCCTCTTGTTGTCTAAATTGGTGATTAGTTTACTGGTGATTAGTGATTGGTAAACTTGTTGACAGGATTATAGTTTTAGTTGACCAAGATCTCTTGTACCAATCACCAGTACACCAATACACCAAACAAACCAATAACCAGATTGCCAACCAGCATTTTTTGCAAAAAAATATGACCAATCAAGGCATCTCTAACGGGGCTATCGCAAAAACAGGCGTTCAAGAACGCACTAATTTTGGGAAAATACGTCTCGCCGGTCACTACCCTGACCTCCTCGAAATCCAGTTGAAGTCATTCCAGGAATACTTCCAGTTGGAAACCACCCCAGACAATCGTATCAACGAGGGTCTGTACCGTGTTTTCCAGGAAAACTTCCCCATCGCTGATGCGCGGAACATCTTCAACCTGGAATTCCTCGATTACTTCATTGATCCCCCGCGCTACACCATTGATGAGTGTATGCAGCGTGGCCTTACCTATTCAGTGCCGCTGAAGGCGAAACTGCGCCTCACCTGCAATGACCCCGAGCACATTGATTTTGAGACGAAAGTGCAGGATGTGTTCCTTGGGAACATCCCCTACATGACCCCGAAAGGGACGTTCGTGATCAATGGGGCGGAGCGTGTTATTGTGTCGCAGCTTCACCGCTCTCCGGGTGTGTTCTTTGGACAGAGCTACCACCCAAATGGCACGAAAATCTATTCGGCGCGTGTCATCCCGTTCAAAGGCGCGTGGATGGAATTTGCTACCGACATCAATCTGGTCATGTATGCATACATTGACCGTAAAAAGAAATTTCCTGTCACCACGCTGCTCCGCGCCATCGGTTTTGATACGGACAAAGCGATTCTCGACCTGTTCAACCTCGCTGACGAGGTGGCAGTGACCCGCGAGAACATGGAAGGCGCTGTGGGCCGCAAACTTGCAGCCCGTGTGCTCAAATCTTGGACAGAAGACTTCGTGGACGAAGACACGGGTGAAGTGGTGTCCATCGCGCGTAACGAAATCATCCTCGAACGCGATGCAATTTTGGACGAGGAAAACATCGAACTCATTCTGGATGATGATACTAACGTCCCAACCATTATCCTGCAACGCAAGGATATTGAAGAGGATTTTTCTATCATCTACAATACTTTGACGAAAGACCCGACTTCCAGCGAAGTGGAAGCGGTAAACTATATATACCGCCAATTGCGCGGCTCGGATCCCCCGGACGACGAGACGGCTCGTGGTATCATTGACAAGCTGTTCTTCTCCGACAAGCGTTACAACCTTGGCGAAGTGGGCCGCTTCAAAATTAACCGCAAGCTGCTGACCAATATTGACGACAACAACCTGGTGCTGACCAAAGAAGACATCATCGCCATCGTGCGTTACATTGTCTCCTTGATCAACAACAAGGCCGAGATTGACGATATTGACCACCTCTCCAACCGCCGCGTGCGCACGGTGGGTGAGCAATTGTACGCCCAGTTTGGCGTGGGTCTTGCCCGTATGGCGCGTACCATCCGTGAGCGGATGAATGTGCGTGACAATGAGGTGTTTACGCCCATTGACCTGATCAACGCGCGTACGCTCTCTTCGGTGATCAACTCGTTCTTTGGCACTAGCCAGTTGTCGCAGTTCCTCGATCAGACCAACCCGTTATCTGAAATCACGCACAAGCGGCGTATTTCTGCACTCGGACCAGGTGGTCTTTCGCGCGAACGCGCAGGTTTTGAGGTACGTGACGTACACTACTCTCACTACGGTCGACTTTGCACCATCGAAACACCGGAAGGCCCGAACATCGGTCTTATCTCGACGCTTTGCACCCACGCGAAAATCAATAAGATGGGCTTCCTCGAAACGCCCTACCGCAAAGTGAAAGACGGCAAAGTGATCCTGACTGGCGATGTAGAATACTTGTCCGCAGAGGCTGAAGACAAAATGAAGATTGCACAGGCCAACTCGCCCGTTGGTGAAGGCGGTGCGTTCCTCCTTGATCGTGTGAAGGCCCGTGAAAGCGGCGACTTCCCGATTTTGACGCCTGACGAACTGGAATATATTGACGTTGCTCCCAACCAAATTGTGGGTGTTTCGGCTTCGCTTATTCCATTCTTGGAAAATGACGATGCCAACCGTGCACTGATGGGCTCGAACATGCAACGCCAGGCTGTACCACTTATCCGCCCACACTCCCCTATCGTGGGAACGGGCCTGGAAGCAAAAGTGGCGCGAGACTCTCGCATGCTGATCAATGCCGAAGGTTCAGGTGTGGTAGAATACGTAGACGCAAACGAAATCACGATCCTGTACGACCGTACAGAAGAAGATACGCTCGTTTCATTTGAGGATGCGCGCAAAACCTACACGCTCACCAAGTTTATGCGCACCAACCAAGGTACCTGCATCAACTTGAAACCCATCGTGCGTCGCGGACAGCGCGTGGAAGCTGGCGATATCCTTTGCGAAGGCTACGCCACTGAAAATGGCGAACTTGCACTCGGTCAAAACCTCAAGGTGGCATTCATGCCTTGGAAAGGCTACAACTTCGAGGATGCTATCGTGCTTTCTGAGCGCGTGGTACAAGAAGACGTTTTCTCTTCCATACACATTGAGCACTTTGAACTCGACGTGCGCGACACCAAACTGGGTGAGGAAGAATTGACCATGGACATCCCGAACGTGAGCGAAGAAGCCACCAAGGATTTGGACGAAAATGGCATCATCCGCATCGGTGCATGGGCAAAAGAAGGAGACATCCTTATTGGTAAAATCACGCCAAAAGGTGAAACCGATCCAACACCGGAAGAAAAACTGCTCCGCGCAATCTTTGGCGACAAAGCTGGCGACGTAAAAGATGCCTCTTTGAAAGTACCGCCTAGCATCAACGGTGTGGTTATTGACAAGCAGCTTTTTG
>JACMMM010000697.1 GCA_014379065.1 Saprospiraceae bacterium | reverse complement strand
TTTGTGCTCGAAGCGTCTCGTTTGCGCAAAAACCTGGAAATTATTGACAGCGTGCAAAAAGAGGCTGGCGTACAGATCATTCTGGCATTTAAAGGCTTTGCCATGTGGAGTGCGTTCCCCATTGTGCGGGAATATGTGGGCGGCGCCACCGCTTCTTCGCTTCACGAAGCGCGACTTTGCTATGAGGAGATGCATGCCGAATCGCATACCTACGCGGTGGCTTACCTTCCACGGGAGTTTGGCAAAATCCTGCATTATTCCAGCCATATCACGTTCAATTCGATTGCACAATGGCGCAAATACCAGAAGCGCGTGCTGAATTATGTCGAAAAAGTCAGTCCCGGCATTCGGGTCAATCCCGGTTGGTCGCCCGTTGGCACGGCTTTGTACAATCCTGCTTCACCGGGCTCTCGCTTGGGCGAGCCGGCGGAGAATTTTAAGGGAAAATTGCCCGAAGGGATCGAAGGTTTGCACTTCCATGTATTGTGTGAAAGCACGAGTCAGGACTTGGAAAAAGTGCTTGAGCATTTTGAAAAACAGTTTGGAGATTTCTTGCCGCAACTGCGCTGGGTCAATTTTGGTGGCGGCCACCTAATGACGCGGGAGGGCTACGATGTGGCACATTTGATTTCCGTTTTGAAGGCGTTTCGGAAGCGCTGGCCGCACTTGCAGGTCATCTTAGAGCCAGGAAGCGCTTTTGCTTGGGACGCGGGTGTACTAGTGGCAACCGTGCTTGACATTGTGAAAAATGGCGGCATCCGCACCGCCATCCTTGACGTATCGTTTACCGCCCACATGCCAGACACGCTGGAAATGCCGTATCGCCCGCGCGTCCAAGGCGCCAGGGAGAATGTGGAAAAAGGCGACAAAAACGTCTTTCGTTTGGGAGGCGTGAGTTGTCTGAGCGGCGATTTCATGGAAGCTTATGCATTTGACAAGCCCTTGAAAATCGGCCAAAAAATCGTATTTGAAGACATGATTCACTACACAATGGTGAAAACCTCGACGTTTAATGGCGTGACCCACCCCAGCATCGCCATCCTCCGGCCCGATGGTAAGTTGGATATTGCGCGACGCTTCGCCTATCGGGACTATAAGAACAGGCTTTCTTGAGTATTTTTGTGCCTGTCTCCATTTCAGCCACAAAGCACTCCAGAGAGCATCAAGGCATAAAAGATTGATTTTCAAGAACATTTTGTGAAACTTTGTGTCCTTAATAGTGAACAATTTTGACCACATCCCTTACTGATATGCACAAACGACTTTCTCTCCCCCTCGCCCTTGCCATCATCATGGGCATCGCACTTTGGTCGGCTTGTAAAAAATCCGACTTTGAAAACCTCGAACTTGCCGAGCACAGCGCTGAGTTTGCTTTCCCCCTTTTTACCACGGATTTGCTGTTGAAAGACTTGCTTGTCAACCTCCAGAGCGACAGTCTCTCTGACGATACGATTTTCATCAACGCTGACAACACCATGACACTTTTCTACTCGGGTGATGTGGCGGAAAAGAAGGCGAGCGATATTTTCAATTTTTTAGATACACTCGTTCCTATACCCATGTTCGATTCTATTGCCACCAACCCAATCAAAGGGCCAGATGGCGTGACGATTCGAACAGCCGATTTGAAAGAAGGAGGCATTGCATTTAGGCTTCACAATACCACCCCTGATAAACTTACCGGCTATTTCGAGGTGACACAGATGAGCTTCCAAGGTGTACCATTTAAAGTTCCTTTTGAGGTCGAGCCCGGTGTTGATTGGTTTTCTGGTGTTCTTGATCTCGCTGGGTATCACTTAGAATCAGCGAATGACACCTTAACGTTCAAGTATTTTGCGTATAGGCCCGACGGTGTTAGGATAATAGTGCCAAATCTTGGGCTTGGACTTGATGTTTTGGTCGTTCCTCAACACCTCAAATTTTCTTATGTAGAAGGTTATTGGGGCTATCAATACTACGCACTTACACGAGACACCATTGAGATTGATATCAACCAAACAGAGCTAAAGGGTGATTTGAAAGTTAAAAACCCTAAAGTGACGATGCGTATCAACAACTCGTGGGGTTTCCCAACGCGAGGCGTGATCAAGTACCTCAGTTTTATCGGGCAAAACGGCGAAGAAATACCATTGATAAGCACTGTTTTTCAGCACGATAGTTTTGACTATGTGGACTTTGCTTACCCTTCCTGGGTATTGCACGAACAGGGACAAACGAAATTTACCGACATTACGCTGGACGAATCCAATTCTAATATTGACTCCATTTTTAATAGCCAGCCAACACGACTCATATACGAGGTAAATGGCTTGAGCAATGCCCAACTGGATCCCAGCCTCATTGGTTTTATTACAGACGAGAGTGTCATTAGCCTACAACTCAGGGTGGAACTTTTGCTCGAAGGCTCGATCAAGAACTTTGGCGCGGAACAAACCATGAACATTGACTTTGGCGAGTTTGGCAGTCTCGATTCTGCAGATGTCGAAGATGTGGAGTTTAAACTGGTCACTGAAAACGGTGCGCCCATTTCTGCTGCCATGCAGATCTACTTCCGGGATGCCGCGCAGAACTACATTGATTCACTTTTCACAGGTGGTCCCAAAGAGGTTATTCGTTC
>JACMMM010000696.1 GCA_014379065.1 Saprospiraceae bacterium | reverse complement strand
TAACGATATCTACAAACCTACAGATAGGGTACCACCGGCACGCCAACCGCATTTGTATCTATTTTCTACAAAGATTCCGTCCCGCTGGGACGCATTTTCCGCAAAACACTGGATGACCCATGTTTGCATTTTGCGGTTTTATCAATGCTTCGTTTCTACTATCTTTTCCATGCCACACTCTGGCTTTTTCTAGCCTTTAGCCGCGCAGCATGGCATTTCAAATGGCGTGCGACGCGCGCTCTTGATTTGCCGGAAGGGTTGGTGATAGGCCCCAAAGAGAAACGCCGCCTAAAGCACTATTTCTATGGTACCAGCTACCTGGCCGCCATAATGTGCGCCCTTCGCAATCAGCCCCGTTCCGGCACAGAAAAATACCTGTTCACCAACCTTTCGGCACTCGCGTACTCCTTTGACGATCTCGTGGATGTTTTTCGCGAGGACGAGGGTTCGAGCATCCTTTGGCAAAACAATCCCGAAGCCTACGGACTTGTGGCTGACAAGCGTGGGCTAGCCTTGCATTTGCTCCACAACATATACCGCGAACTGCCCGAAAAAGATTTGGGGCAATTCCGGTCGTACATGCACCGAGTTTTTAACGTGGAAACTGCTGGAAGGCAGAAGGTTGGGATAAAAAGATATTGGGATATTGAGATATTGGAAAAGATTACAGCAGAAAAAGGGGGCTGTTCGGTGTTGCTTTTTCGCACGCTGCTGAATCACAATCTCTCTATGGAGGAAGAAAATGCCTTTTTCCAGTTGGGGTATTTGATTCAATGCAGCGACGATATTTTTGACCTTTGGCAGGATCATCAAGCCGGCATTGTCACTTTAGCAACTTTCTTGGCTGAGCGGGCAGAAATAGGGCAATTGCTGCGCATTTTTGAACAGCAGGTGGTGATTACCCATCGGGCTTTTCGCCAAACAGCTTATTCCCCCGCACAAGTGGAAACCGCTTTACATTCGATTCATTTTTTGGTCAGCATCACCCGCGTTTGCCTGAGGCACTATGTGGATTTAGAACACCAATATGGCGCGTTGCCACTCCATGATCGTACCGTTATTGTGGTAGATATGGAAATTTGGGCTAATCGCTTTCAGGCTTTCCGCTATTTATTGCGTCCGCTTCGGTAGATTTTGGGTAGAAATGTTTGTGCTTTTGCATGAAGTTTAGAATTTCGCCACAGATTTTTTCCCGAAGTGCTCGGGACGGTTGACCAATCAAAATTAGCAATCCATTCTATTGTATGAACGGCGTCGGCTGCTGAAAGGCAGTCGGCGCTTTTTGTTTGGTAATGCGAGATTTATTTGGCGTTGCGCGTTATGTTTTACTGCTTTTTTCGAATTGACGAAATAAATTTCGCCTTGCGGAAACCTTCTGCCCTTTATTTCACTTATTCAGTTATCTAATTCTACAAGCTATGCTGCAAAGACTCTACACTCATTGGCTCGATTCGTACCGAGGCATACCGCGCGTTATTTGGTACATCTCGGTGGTGAGCCTCGTAAACCGTTGCGGGGCTTTTGTCATCTCTTTCCTGGCCATCTATATGACCAAAAAATTGGGTTTCCCACTGGAACAGGCGGGTTATGTAATGACTTGTTTTGGTGTAGGTGCATTCACCGGCGCGTTTGTGGGCGGCAAACTCACGGATAAGTTTGGCTACTATCCCGTGCAGTTTGGGAGCTTGTTGCTCAATGGCGTCGTGCTTTTGCTGATGATGCTGGTGCGCGATATCTGGATCATGGGCATCGCCGTGTACGCTATGAGCTTTTCTTCAGAGGTGTTTCGCCCGGCCAACTCGGTGGCCATGGCGCAACACTGCGAGCCAGAGACCCGCACGCGCTCCATTTCGCTTTACCGGATGGCGGTGAACCTTGGTTGGACCCTTGCACCCGCGCTGGGGGGCATGCTCGTAGCATTTGGCTGGGAATGGCTCTTTTGGGTAGATGGCTTGACCTGCATTGCTGCGGCGCTCACACTTATTTGGTTGTTGCCGCGCAAATCGGGGCAAGATTTGGCTAAAAACGGGGAGGAGGCAGAGATCGCCAGAACCATCAGCATTTCGCCTTATCGCGACCGAAATTTTCTACTGTTTGCGGTGTTGAGCATGTTGGGCGCAGTCGCTTTCATGCAAATTTTGTGGACAATACCGCTGTTTTGGGAAAAAACCTACGCCTGGTCGGAGGGACAAATTGGCAGAATGCTGGCACTCAATGGTTTGTTGGTGTTCTTTATCGAAATGCCACTCGTGCATCGCCTTGAAGGGCGTGGGCGGGCCTTGGGCTATGTGAGGTTTGGGTTGATTTTGTACGCCATTTCTTATGGTGTGTGCCTGTTGCCAGGGGGCATGGCTGCGGCCTTATTATTCACTCTGGTCATTTCTTTTGGCGAAATGTTCGTGATGCCTTTCAGCAGCAATTTCGTGTTTGGCCGCTCAGAAGGCAGCAAGCAGGGGCAGTATATGGCACTTTACACCATGTCGTATTCTGTTGCAAACATTATCGCACCATTGTTAGGCACACAGGTCATTGCGGCATGGGGATACCATACGCTTTGGTATTTGGTGATAGGCCTGGCCCTCGTTACGTGTGCTGGATTTTGGTTTTTGGATAAACGGTTTCAAGTTGCAAGGAGCAAGTTGAGTCTTCCCGAATTTTGAGCCAATTGCCTTTGAATGATGATTGACGATTACATGAATGTTGATTTTTGATGTGATGTGGGATTGATAATGGCTGATGTGCCGCAATCGTCCATAATAACATCGTCCATTACATCAAAAATCAACATTCATGTAATCGTCATTCATCAATCAAGCAAAGTCAGAGAATGCTTAAAAATTCGGGATCACACATGTTTCAACTTGTTACTTTGTTACTTATCGGTCGTACCGGTCTGCCCGAAGGTTCAGGAACATCTTGAAGCCAAAGTTGGCAGAGATGATTTTTGCGTTGACGTGGTAATTGCTTTCAAGGAAAACCTCTGTGTTTTTAAACACGTCGCGAATGTAGAAATAACCAAGTTCGATACCCACCGTGACATCGAATTTGTCTGGCACTTCGCCTTCCGGCTCCAGGGCTTCGCTGATAAAGGCGTAGCGAACACCTGCTTTGGCCATCGCGGTATAGGCTTTCGACTTTGTTTTGCTGCATTGATTGCCATTGGTGCGGAACTTGCCTGCACCGACTTCCATCAGCACATAAGGGGTGGTGACAAATGTTTCCTGCACATCTTTCGCTTGTGGATCCATACTAAAAACCGCACCGCCACCGAAGCGGGCCGTGCTCCAGTGTGTGGCCAAATTCATGGCTGTTCCGGCGCCGATGCCAATTCGGTTGGCCACGAGCGTCACATCGGGCGCAGCAAGGTGAACCATGGGGATGTCGAGGAAAAGACGGGGAAGTTTTGCGGTCTGCTGCGAAATGGCAGGAGCGGAGAATGCCACACATGCGGCAAAAAGGAGGAATTGTTTTTTCATGAAATCTGTCAATTTTTCGTGTGAATTTCGGCTTTCGATTGCCCAAGTTGGACAAACCTGTGACTGCCAACGGCGGGCAAGATACCGCGTTGTGACAATTTCGCTGCCCAACAAATTTTAGAAGTGGTTCCACCTGTCAAGTCAAACATTTATTTTTTGACAAAAATTAGAAATTAAAACGGCTGTTTCTACATTTGCCCGACAATCCTTCTTTGCTTTCGGCCAGTATCAAAACGTTTCCAAGAAAATCCCCTGAAAAGACCATCACTTTTCACCATTTTTCATCAATTACAAAACGTTATGAACACCAAAGTTTTACTTGCCGCACTGGCTGGCGCGGTCGCCACTTTTCTTTCTGGATGGGTCATCTATGGTATTGCACTCAAAGACTTTTTTGCAGCCAACACTACAGAAGCCGGCGCAGCTGTCATGCGGGGCGAAATGCCTATTCTATGGGCTATTTTTGTAGGTTGTCTTGCATGGTCGTTGTTGTTGGCACTGCTGTACAGCCGCTGGGCAGCCATTTCGACTTTCAAGGGCGGTGCTATGGCAGGAGCATGGATCATGTTCTTGATAGCATTGGGAGCTGATTTCTTTTCTTATGCCTCCATGAATGTCGGAACAATGACGATGACCTTGGTTGATCCTGTAATAAACGCCGTACAAGGCGCCATTGCCGGTGGCTTGATCGGCTGGGTGCTGGGCTACGGGAACAAGGCTTAACACCAATTCTCTTTAAAGATTTCCTTTTTTCATCAAATTCAAAACGATATGAATGCCAAAATTTTACTCGCCACACTGGCAGGGGGCGTGACCGCTTTCCTTGTAGGTTGGCTTGTCTGGGGGATGTTGCTTGATCCCTACTATCGCACCATGTACACCCCCGAGGCTTTATCCGTGCAAAGAGCACCAGAAGACATGATTCTGTGGGGAATCATCGCCAGCAATCTGGTTTCTGGTCTGCTACTGGCCCTGATTTACAGCCGTTGGGCGAACATTTCCACGTTCAAAGGAGGTGCAATCGCGGGTGCAGTCATTTGTGCATTGGTTGCGTTGAGCTTCGATCTGGGCATGTACTCATTCATGAAGATGTGGACAAGCACAACCTTCCTCATTATTGACCCACTCGTCAATGCAATATTCGGCGCCATTGTTGGCGGTGTCGTCGGCTGGGTACTTGGTTACGGGGACAAGCGTTGACGATTTGCGATTTTGGATTTACGATTTACGACTTTTTGGATTCGAAATAGGCATGTGTCGTCCATTTTTCAGATCCAAACAATCGTAAATCGTAAATCCGAAATCGTAAATACACAGATTTTCGCCCTATTCATACCTTCGCCCCATGAAACAACTCATCGAATGCGTCCCCAACTTCTCCGAGGGGCGCGATCCCTCCATAATCAAGCAAATCACGGATGCCATAGAAGCAGTAGAGGGCGTAAAACTCCTCGATGTAGACCCCGGAGCAGCTACAAACCGGACGGTCGTCACTTTCGTTGGCGAACCTGAAGCCGTAGTCGAAGCCGCTTTTCAGGCTATTCGCAAGGCCTGCGAGGTGATTGACATGAGCAAGCACACGGGCGAGCACCCGCGCATGGGCGCGACCGACGTTTGCCCGCTTATTCCTATTGCCAACATAACCATGGAGGAAACGGCCGATTGGGCCCGCCGCTTAGGTGAACGCGTTGGGCGTGAGCTGGATTTGCCCATATATCTCTATGAAGCCGCCGCCAGCAGACCAGAGCGCCAAAATTTGGCCGTTATCCGTGCAGGCGAATACGAAGGCTTGCCCGAAAAATTGGCGAATCCCGACTGGAAACCCGATTTCGGTCCCGCCAAATTCAATGCGAAAAGCGGTGCCACCGTTATCGGCGCCCGCGATTTTTTGATCGCCTACAACGTGAATTTGAACACGACCTCGGTGCGCCGCGCCAACTCCGTGGCCTTCGACGTGCGCGAAAATGGCCGCGTGCTCAACGACCCCGCTACAGGCAAGCCGATGAAAGACGCCTCAGGCGAACCACTTCGCCAAGCGGGCACCTTAAAAGGCGTGAAAGCCATCGGCTGGTACATCGAGGAATACGGCATCGCGCAGGTCTCGATGAACATCACCGACATACGCGCCACGCCGCTGCACCTTGCCTTTGAGGAATGCCGCCAAAGTGCCGACCGCCGTGGCATGCGCGTCACCGGTTCCGAACTCGTCGGCCTTGTACCACTCGGTGTGATGCTCGAAGCAGGCCGGTATTTCTTGAAAAAACAACAGCGCAGTGTGGGCGTGAGCGAAGCGGAATTGCTCAAAATCGCAGTCAAGTCCATGGGCTTGGACGAGCTCGCGTCCTTCGACCCACAACAAAAAATTATCGAATACAATCTCGAAAAAGGAAACCCTGAGAACGCTAAAAAACTGATTAAGAAGGACTT
>JACMMM010000695.1 GCA_014379065.1 Saprospiraceae bacterium | reverse complement strand
TTTGGCTCTACACAGTATTCCACGTCTGCGTCTTTTTCTAGGCCGCAGAGTTTTTTCACGGACTCGTCAAAGTCGTTTAGATCCTCCGCATTGTAGCTGTTGTCCAAAGAAAGCATTGGAGTAAGGTGGGCAACTTGTGGGGCGTTCTCCGTCAGGTCTTTGCCCACGCGTTGGGTTGGCGAATCGGGTGTAACCAACTGTGGATGAGCCGACTCGATGGTTTCGAGTTGCTTGTAGAGTTGGTCGTACTCGAAGTCGCTGATGACAGGGTCGTTGCCTACATAATAGCGCCATTCGTGGTAGCGAAGCACAAGACGGAGGTCTTCGGCACGTTCGGCGGGAGGCTCGGCAAACAAATCTGCTTGCGAGGTGAAAAGCAGTTTTTTGGAAAGTTCGTAGAGGGTGCGTTGCTCTTCTTGGCTGTACACGGTGGTAGAATTTTGGACAAAAGTAGTGCTTGCTCACAGAATGCCGCGATACCAAATCGGCGCAAAAGCAGTTCTTGTAATTTACGGTAAGCAAGGCTGATTTTACGCTACCTTCATCCTAGAAATGACGCTCAAAAATATCTTTCAAGCCCATATTTATTTTGCGATGCTGCTTTTGCCTGTGGGCGCAAAAGCGCAGGACACTTGTGTTTACCTTTTTACTATTGCACAAAAAGCCGATTTCGCCACGGCAGATCATCTGGCCAATGCTTACATTTTACATGGTTTTGAAGTAGAAAAATACGACTCTACGGGTAAGTTTGTTTCCCGGTATTCCAACAATCGCCTTGGCATGCCAGGGTTTCTGGATGCATCCAACCCCTTGAAAATTCTGGTCTGGTACGCTGATTTTCAGACGGCTGTTTTCCTCGACCGAAACATGACCGAGTTAGGCAGGTTAAATCTGACCCAAGCAGGTTTTCCCGCCGTGCGCTGCCTCGCCAGTGCCGCCGATGGAAATATTTGGGCCTACGACGAAGCGACTTCCCATTTGCTCAAACTTTCGACTTCTGGAGAAAAACTCATTGAAAGTCAGCCACTTAACCTGGAGTTTGCCCAACGTTTCGCGCCGACTTCCATACGGGACGATGGTGGTCAAGGGGTTTTCCTTAGCGACCCGGCTCAGGGCGTGGCACTGTTCGATCCCTTTGCTCAATTGGACAAAGTCTTGCCCTTCAAAGGCTTGGCGCAGTTTGAAGTAGAAAACGGAACGCTGTTTTTCGCTGCACAAAATGAAATCAGGGCAGAAAATTGGCGGGGACTTTCTTCAAAAAAAACTTCGCTCCCGGTAGCGGCTCAACCAGAGGGAGCTGTATTTTGGATTTCTAAAAAGCGGGTTTTTGTGCAAAGCGAATATGGCGTGACGGTGTATGGCTTTTAAGATAATGGTATTCCTAATATTTTTTGACAGGATTTACAGGATGAACAGGATGTGTGACTCCGCATTGTCGGCTTTGCCGACCCCCTCTTAAATCCTGTTCATCCTGTAAATCCTGTCAAAAAACCCCTATTAGCGTCAAGGCGCCAAACGCTCAATTTTCCATCCTTCCCCTTCCCGCGTGTACAAAATCCGGTCGTGCAAACGGCTAAGCCTTCCCTGCCAAAACTCGAACACCTCAGGAATCACCCGATACCCCCCCCAATTGGGCGGAAGCGGTAATTTTTCTAGGCCAGCAAATTTTAACTCCATTGCTGCTTCCCATTTTTCCAGCACTTCGCGTCCTTCAATAGGGTGGCTTTGCGGGCTTGCCCAAGCGCCGATTTGGCTACTGCGCGGGCGGCTCTGAAAGTAGGCGAACGATGCTTCCGGGGCGATTTTTTCCACCCTGCCCTCGATGCGGATTTGCCGCTGGAGATCCAGCCAGGTGAAAAGCAGGGCCGCCCTGGGATTCTCTGCGAGGTCCGTCCCCTTTTGGCTTTCGTAGTTGGTAAAGAATGTAAACCCTTGATTTCCAAAATCTTTGAGCAAAACCGTGCGGGCGCTGGGCCTGCCATCAAGGGTAGCCGTAGCAAGGGTCATAGCGTTGGGTTCAAGGATTTGGCTGGCCGTGGCTTCTTCAAACCAAAAGGCGAATTGATCTACAGGGTCGGGCCGAACCTCGTTTTCAGAAAGCGATTCAAGAGCGTAGTGCTGGCGGAGTTCTGCGAGTTTCATGTGTGAGCGGCGTGAGAGAAGTGAGCGGCGTGAGAAAAGCGGGTTTCCCCTTTCTTCTTTTTTCCCAAAGGGAAAATCTACCTTTGCGCCGCAAAAATCGGGCGCGCAAGCCAGAACTTTCTGAAAGTTTGAAACTTTTGGGAAGTTTAGAAAAAGTCAGAATTCGCCCCATTCATCATTTATCGTTCATCATTCATCATTCCATAGAATGGCATATCTCTTCACCTCAGAATCCGTTTCCGAAGGGCACCCCGATAAAGTGGCCGACCAAATCAGCGACGCCATCCTCGACCAATTTCTCATGCAAGACCCCAATTCAAAAGTGGCTTGCGAAACACTTGTAACGACCGGTTTGGTCGTGGTAGCCGGCGAAGTGCGCTCCCATGCTTATGTGGACGTGCAAGAAGCCGCTCGCCGCACTATTGAACGCATCGGCTACACCAAGGCTGAATACCAATTCGATGCAAAAAGTTGTGGCATCCTCTCGGCTATACACGAACAAAGCGCTGACATCGCACAGGGTGTGGACGTGGGCAAAAAAGAAGACGACCAAGGCGCGGGCGACCAAGGCATGATGTTCGGCTACGCCACGGACGAGACTGCCAATTACATGCCCCTCCCGCTCGATCTGGCGCACTTGCTTCTCCGCGAACTCGCCGCCATCCGCAAAGAAGGCAAGCAAATGAAATACTTGCGCCCCGACGCAAAAAGCCAGGTCACCATTGAATACTCGGACAAGCACGTCCCGAAAAAGATAGATACCATCGTCATCTCGACTCAACACGACGATTTTGACGTGGACGA
>JACMMM010000694.1 GCA_014379065.1 Saprospiraceae bacterium | reverse complement strand
GCGGATCGAAGGCCATACGGACAGTCAGGGAAAAGACGAAGCGAATTTGGTTCTTTCAGGAAAACGCGCCCAAGCTTGTGCTGATTTCTTGATTGCTAAGGGCATCGCCAAAACCCGTTTCCTGGCAAAAGGGTTTGGAGAGACCAAACCAGTAGCCGACAACAAGACCGCTGATGGGCGCACGAAGAACCGTAGGGTGGAGTTTGAACTGGTGTTGCCGAACTAGTGTTGATTTGTTTATTTGGGGATTTGGGGATTTGAAGGACTCCGCGCTTGGCTACTCGGGTATCTAGCATCACCAAATCCCCAAATAAACAAATCAACAAAATAACCAATCAACAAAAAATGCCACTAGTCCCCCCCCTTCCCCCCGATCACGACCCCGAAGTAGCCGAATTGGCAAAATTTTTTAATGAAACGCTGGGCTTTTGCCCCAATTCGGTGCTTACGATGCAACGCCGCCCGGCCATTGCCAAAGCATTCATTGGCCTGAACATGGCCGTCATGCAAAATGGTGGCCGCGTAACAAGCGAGTTCAAGCGACTCATCGGCTACCTCTCCTCTTTTACCGCGGGCTGTCAGTATTGCCAGGCGCACACCATACGTGCTGCCGAGCGCTATGGCGCAGCCGACGAAAAACTCGAACATATTTGGGATTACCGGACTCACCCTGCCTTTTCGGAAGCCGAACGCGCAGCACTTGATTTTGCGGTAGCAGCCTCGGCTGTTCCAAACAGTGTAAACGAAACCATTTCCGAAAACCTCCGCCGACATTGGGACGAAGGTGAAATCGTAGAAATATTGGGCGTAATTGCCCTTTTTGGCTATCTTAATCGCTGGAACGACAGCATGGGCACTTCCCTCGAAACGCCCGCCCAGGAAAGTGGTCAGCAATTCCTCAGTGGACATGGCTGGACGGGCGGAAAACACGTATAGTGATTGGTTTACTGGTGATTGGTATACTGGTGACTGGTGGACCAATAAACCAATCACCAGTAAACCAATCACCAGTAAACCAATCACCAATAAACCAATCACCAACGCATGAAGATCGAATTTTGGGCTATTGGCAAGACCAACGAAAAATACCTGGAAGCGGGCATCGAAATCTTTGAAAAGCGGTTGAAAAATTACCTGCCGTTCAGCCTCGTTGTATTGCCCGACGTGAAAGTCAAAACGATTGACGGCCAATTGATTAAAAAAGAAGAAGGCAAACTCATCCTTTCCAAACTTGCCCCTGATGATTGGTTGGTATTGCTCGATGAGCAAGGCCAACAGTTCACTTCTATGGAACTGTCCCGCTGGCTTGAGCGACGGCTCGGCGATTCGCGCAGAAAAATGGTCTTCCTCATTGGTGGCGCTTTCGGTTTTTCGCCCGATGTTTACGCCCGCTCCAACGAATCACTGGCGCTTTCCAAACTTACATTCAGCCACCAGATGGTGCGATTATTTTGTTTAGAGCAACTGTACCGAGCCATGACGATCCTGCGAAATGAACCCTATCACAATGAATAAATAGAGTGATGACGTGATAAAGTTATAAAGTGATTAATGCCCTTTCTACCAATCAGATCATAACCAAATCCCCAAATAAACAAATCATCAACTAACTACATGACCAACATCATAGAAATCAATTACATCATTATCGGATTCACCTGCCTGATATCGTTCATGGCTTTCAACAACCCTTACTGGACCTACAAGTTGAAGCACTGGCCGTACCAGGAAGTGCGGGACGGCGAATACTACCGCTGGCTTACCAGCGGGTTTTTGCACGGTGACATCATGCACCTGATTTTCAACATGATAACGCTGTATTATTTTGGCCGTACCGTAGAGATGTGGTTTACCATGGTGTTCCCTGACTTTGGCGGAATGTTCTATCTGTTGTTCTATTTGGTTGCGATTGTCGCTGCTTCGTCTGCCACGTTTTTTAAATATAAAGAGTCGCCGGGGTTTGCCAGTATTGGTGCTTCGGGGGCCGTGGCTGCGGTATTGTTTGCTTCCATTTTGATTTTGCCTACCATCAAGATCTACCTCTTTTTCATCCCCATTGGCATCCCGGGTTTCATTTTCGGTATACTTTATCTTTGGTTTAGCGCTTATGAGGCCAAGCGTGGCCAAGACAATATTGACCATACGGCACACTATTACGGGGCGATCTTTGGCTTTTTCTTTCCCATCCTTTTTGAGCCTAGGCTTGTGCCGCTGTTTATAGGGCAGTTGCAGGAGTGGTTTGCAGAATTGGGGATGTGAACAGTGGGCGTCATTTTTACCCGCCGTAGCCTTGGCGAAGGAGGGGGCATTCTCGTCATTAATCGTCATTAATCGTCATTGAGGTCATTGAGGTTATTGAGGTCATTTTAACGTTGTTCTCGCGCGGACATTTTTTAAAGAAAACCCGCTCTACCCTTCCACAGCTCCTTACCTTTGCAACCAATTATAATAATTCGCGTTACAACACCGAATTTCAAATTTGCACAACAAAATAGTTTTTAAAAATGGCACAAGAATTCACAGACGCGAGCTTCAAAACTGATGTGCTCGACAGCGATAAACTCACCGTAATTGACCTTTGGGCAGAATGGTGCGGCCCCTGCCGCATGATGACCCCGGTGATTGAAGAACTTTCTAAAGAATATGCGGGCAAAGCCGTGGTCGGCAAACTCAACGTGGACGAAAATCCTATCGTCCCCTCTGAAAACAACGTGCGCGGCATTCCCACTTTCCTGTTTTTCAAAAACGGCGAACTGGTAGACAAAGTAGTGGGCGCACAGACCAAAAAATTCTTGCAAGACAAGATTGAGGCGCATATTTAAGGGAATCAGCCTTTAATTGGCTTAGAAAAAACCCTCTTCATCTGTTCGCAGGTGGGGAGGGTTTTGTTTTTTCAAAAGAAAACCCCCACTTGAGCGGACTTTTATAGTTTTGCGCGGTCTTTGCAACCCACCAGCCGGTTCTCATATAGCCGTCTCGGACGTTGATTGGTTGATTAAGGTTTATGAAGGTTGATAATTTGCACTCGAAAGGTCAAAATTTGCCACTTTTCGAGTGCAAATTATCAACCCTCATAAACCTTAATCAACCCTTATAAACCTCTTTAGATAGGTTCATTTGCTAAACGGCTTTGCTTTCACACACAACCAAAACATGAATTTTTCCTTCAAATCGCTCAACAACCTCGCAGGCTGGATCACTTTTGGTATCGCCGCAATAGTACTTGGCCTCGCCGCTGAACCAACAGGCAGCCTATGGGACTGCGGTGAGTTCATTTCAGGTGCCTACAAACTTCAAGTCGTTCACCCGCCGGGTGCGCCTATATTTTTGCTCGTAGGTCGCTTATTTGCCTGGGTGGGCGGTATGCTTTCGAGCGACCCTGCCAACATTGCCTACTCTGTAAACTTGTTGTCCGCAGTTTGTACGGCCTTCACAGGGTTGTTTGTATGCTGGAGCACCAGCATCCTCGCGCGTCTGATCCTCGTGGGGCGCGAGACAGAACCCGTTGGCGGACAGGCCATTGCAGCAGTAGGTGCTGGCGTGGTGGCAGGGCTTTGCACCGCATTTACATCCTCCATTTGGTTTTCGGCAGTGGAAGGCGAGGTGTATGCCATGTCAACTTTTTTCACGGCCATGACGCTGTGGGCTACCCTAAAATGGTACAATTTGCCTGACAATGCGCAAGCAGATCGTTGGCTCGTCTTCGCATTTTATTCTGTAGCGCTTTCCATGGGAGTTCACTTGTTGAGCCTCTTGACCTTCCCAGCGCTGGCGATGTTTTACTATTTCAAGAAGTCAAAAAAGCCGACTGTGTTGGGCACTTTGGTATCTGCTTTTGTAGGGGTTGTATTTATCGTAGCCATTCAAAAAATCATCATTGCCGGTATCCCAACGCTATGGGCTTATTTTGACAAATTGATGGTTAATAGCTTTGGCTTGCCCTTCTATTCGGGCATTATCCCGGTTTTGTTGATTTTTAGCGGCGCTTTATGGTATGGCCTCCGCCGTGCACAGCGCACTAACAACGGCCTTTTGCAACGCATGGTAGTGGCCATGGGTGTGGTGGTGATCGCCTATTTCGCGTATGGTACCGTGATTGTCAGGGCCAATGCCAATACGCCGATCAACATGAACGACCCTTCCGACCCTATGCGTCTGCTCCCCTACCTCAACCGCGAGCAATATGGAGAACGCGCCCTCGTCCGCGGTCCGCACTTTGATGCGCAGCCGACGGGCATCAAATCGGAGGAACGCTATGGTCGAGTAGGCAATCGGTATGCTGTCGTAGACGAAAAAGTGGACTACGAATACTCTTCGGGCGACGAGACGCTGTTTCCACGTATGGGCGACTACTCGCAGGGCCGTCCTGCGCTATATCGCCGCTGGATTGGCAAGCCAAATGGCGAACCCTCGCTTGGCGACAACGTTGAGTTTTTCTGGAAATACCAATTGGGGTGGATGTATTGGCGCTATTTTATGTGGAATTTCTCAGGTCGCCAAAACGGCGATCAAGGCTATTATTCCTGGGACCCGACTGCGGGCAACTGGATTACCGGCTTCAATGCTATTGATGCAGGCCGCATCGGAAACCAAGAGGCTTTGCCCGATTTTCAAAAGAACAATCAAGGCAGGAACAAGTATTATATGATCCCATTCTTGCTCGGCCTTCTGGGGATGTTTTTTCATTTCCGCAAACGTCCCCGCGATTTTGCCGCCATCATGGCCTTGTTTATCATCACAGGTATCGGTATTATCGTATATTCCAATCAGCCACCCAATGAGCCACGTGAGCGCGACTATGTGCTCGCAGGTTCGTTTTTTACTTTCTGTATCTGGATTGGACTGAGCGTTGTAGCGCTGTGGGATATGCTCAACAAAAGCCTGAAAGGCATGGCCGCTCCTGTGGCTACCTTGCTTGCCCTATCTGCGCCCTTGCTTATGGTGACCCAAAACTGGGACGACCACAGCCGCGCCCACCACTTTGCAAGCCGCGACTATGCCAGCAATTTCCTCTATTCTTGTGACCCCAACGCCATTATTTTCACTTATGGCGACAATGATACCTACCCGCTCTGGTACTGCCAGGAGGTGGAGGGCATACGTACCGATGTTAGGGTAGTAAACCTTTCTCTTATCGCGGTGGATTGGTATATTGACCAACTCCGCCGGACGGTGAACCAATCTCCTGCCATCGAGATGAGCATTCCCCGCGAACAGTTGCGCGGGTTCAAACGGGTTCAAACCCCCTTCTTTGCACCGCGTGGCGAAAAAGAAATGGAAATCCACCAAGTGCTGAAATTCCTCGCTGAAGACCACAAACAAGAATCCGGGGGTGGGCGCGCATTCGACACCTACCTGCCCACGCGCAAAATGTCTATCCCCGTCAATAAACAGTGGTTCATTGACAACAAGATCGTATCTGCTACGGATACTACCCTGGTAGACACCTTGCACATTGACATTGGCAAAGACAAAAAGTATATCATCAAAGACGAGCTGGCCATGCTCGACATAATAGCCTCCAACATCGGCAAACGCCCTATTTACTGGGCTGTGACCTGTCGTGAGGACAAGCTCCTCGGCCTCGAAGATTACCTCCAACTGGAAGGGCTCGGTCTCCAAATTGTGCCCAAAAAGGTCAAAAGCTCAATGGACGCTTATGGCATCATCGGCTCAGGAGGCGTGAGCAGCGACAAGATGTACCAGAACATCATGGACAAATGGAAATGGGGCAATTTTGACAAGGAGCGTTCTTTCGTAGATCGCTCGTATATGCCAAGTCTCCAGACCATGCGCGTGAGTATCATCCGACTTGCACGCCAATTGGTAGTAGAAGGCAAAAAAGACAAGGCAATTGCACTCGTAGACAAATACTTCGAGGTGTTCCCACTGATGAACTTCCCATACGACCAGTTCACTGCATTTATGACCGACATTTATTCCCTAAGTGGTGAAAAGGTAAAAGCTGCAGCCAAAATCCGGGATATAGCAGCTCAAATGGAACAGCAGTTCCGCTTCTATGATTCCTTAGATTCGGACTTCAAAAAAGGCTACAAGCAGGACTACGACTATACCGTTTCAACGGTGCAAAACCTCATGAAAATGGCTGCGGGCATAGAAGACGACGCACTATTCAAAGAGCTCGAAACCAAGTTCCAGCCATACTTGCCAAACATGCAACCGAAAGGCGGGCCGCAGGGGCTACCCAATTAATAGTTTAGGGTTTAGAAGGTTTAGGGTTTAGGGTGTTGAGTGCAAAATTTCAACATCCTAAACCTTCTAAACCCTAAACCTTCTAAGCCTCTCAACGTTCTCAACCCTATACTATCAACGCTCAACATTCATTCATGGCTCATTTCAAACGCACAGCATCCGCCGCATGGCGCGGCACAGGGGCCGATGGCTCCGGCTCCCTCACGGGTCCATCCGGTGTACTCAACGCCACTCCTTACTCCGCCGCCAAACGATTCAACAATGAAGATGGCAAAGCGGGCACCAATCCTGAAGAGCTCATTGCAGCCGCTCATGCTGGCTGCTACATCATGGCCCTCAGTTTCCAACTTTCAGGTGCTGGATTCCCGCCCACGGAACTTCGCTGCTCCGCTACCATTGACATGGAAAAGGGTGATAGCGGTTGGGGCTTTGAGAAAATCACCCTCCAACTCGAAGGCGAGGTGCCGAACATCAGCGCAGACAAATTCCAGGAACTGGCCACTGCGGCGAAAGCTGGCTGCCCAGTAAGCAAAGCCCTTTCAGCGGTTCCGATTACGCTCGAAGCAAAACTGCTTTAAGTTGAAAAAGCCATTTCTTTTCGGATTGGTATTTGTTTCCTTCAGCCTTGCTGCGCAAAGCCCCTGGCCGCGCAGCAAGGCTGGTTTTTTTGTACAAGCGGCCTGGAATTTTATCCCCACTTACACGACCTTGTTTGGGCCTGAGGGCAAAGACATTGTGCTTGACCGCGAAGTATCCGAACACAATATTCAATTGTATGGGGAATATGGTCTGAGCAAAAAAACAACCTTGATCGCAGCGATCCCTTTTGCGATCAATAAGCGAGGCGCATTCAATCCGGACTCCCCTTTCATGTTTGGAAATAAAGGCGATGTCAGTATTGCCGGTTTTGGAAATACTACGCTTGCCCTTCGACATCAATTTTTTCAGCGCAAATTGGCTTTAGCCGGTACCCTCCGTGTTGGATTTCCAGCAATTGCCGACTACAAGTCACCCGGTTTGCGCACTGGCTATAATGCCTTCACGGTGTTGCCAATGGTCAATGCCGGAATGGGTTTTGGTCAATTATATTGCTTTTTCTATGGAGGATATGGTTATCGAAGCAATCATTACAGCCATTTCTTGAATTTTGGTGGGGAAATGGGGTTGCATTTGGGGAAAGTTTGGCTCATTGGCTTTTCCGAAACCGTATTTCCCTTGGAAAACGGATCACGCAAACTTCCCCCTATTGACGAGCTCACAGGACTTTACGTCAACAATCAGGGCTGGGTTTCTGTCGGCGTCAAAGCCCTTTGGCAGATCAACCGCTTTGTGGGCCTCAATCTTTCGGGGGCAGGTGCCGCATGGGCACAAAACGTACCCAAGAGTCCTGGGCTTAGTTTGGGGGTTTATTTCAAGTGGGATTGAGAGGTTGAGATATTAGGAAATTAGGATATTGGGATACTGCAACCATCCAAGGCCGTTTAGATTTTGTTACCAATTAGCTTGTTTCAGCGAGAAAAAGAGACCGCTCGTCGGGAAACACAACATCGCCATAGTAGCAAATCTCCACTTTTGCTCGCGATTCAATTTTTAAGAGAATTAGTATTAACTAAACAGCCACTAATTGCACTAATTTTCACTAATGAATATCCCAATTTGTGCTAATTCGTGTAATTAGTGGCAACTTCAAATCAATAATGCGCAGCAACCACGAAATTGACTACAAGATCCACGGTGAAGAAATGCAATGCCTGGAGGTAGAACTCGATCCGCAAGAAACCGTGATCGCAGAAGCGGGCAGTTTTATGTTTATGGACAACATGATCGAGATGGCCACCGTATTTGGCGATGCCAGCGACCGCACCGATAGTTTTTTTGGCAAACTGATGACCGCAGGCAAACGTGTACTCACAGGCGAAAGCTTGTTCATGACCACTTACACCAACCACGGCGGAGAAAAGCAGCGCGTCACATTTGCTGCGCCGTATGCGGGCAAGATCGTCGCACTTGATCTGCAAGCGCTTGGCGGAAAAGTCGTGTGCCAAAAAGATGCCTTTCTTTGTGCTGCAAAAGGCGTACAAATTGGCATCGAATTCCAACGCAAACTGGGCACGGGCCTTTTTGGTGGCGAAGGCTTCATCATGCAAAAACTTGAAGGCGATGGTTTTGCATTCGTTCACGCAGGAGGTTATATCTTGGAGCGCGAACTACGTGCAGGGGAAACTTTGCGGGTGGACACGGGTTGTATCGTTGCCTTCACACAGCAAGTTAATTACGATATCCAATTTGTAAAGGGTATCCGAAACATGGTTTTTGGCGGCGAGGGCTTGTTCTTCGCCGTACTGCGCGGCCCCGGCAAAGT